>NZ_JAPFGV010000016.1:0-74180 GCF_059803615.1 Microbacterium sp. SWDP-B6
GTCGGTGCCCGACCGCACGGCGCTCGTGCGTCACGGGACGATGACAGCGCGACCGCGGATGCTGTTCGCGGCGAGGTCCTCGTAGGCCTTCGGGCCGTCGTCGAGCGAGTAGGTCTCGGTCTGCACGTGGATCTTGCCCGCGCGGGCGAGGTCGAGGACCTCGATCAGCTCGGAGCGGGAGCCCCAGTAGGGGATGCGCACGGCCGCGTCGTAGGCGATCGCACCGAAGCCGAGGCTCATGGTCCCGCCGCCGATGCCGACGATCGTGACGTCTGAGTCCAGCGCCGCCACGCTCTGCGCGAGCGCCATCGTCGGGTTGGCGCCGACGAAGTCGAACACGGCGTTCGCGCCCAGGCCGCCGGTGATCTCGCGGATCTTGTCGGCGGCGGAGGCATCGCTGATCAGCACGTGATCGGCGCCGACCTCTGTGGCGAGCGCCAGCTTGGTGTCGTTCACGTCGAGGGCGATGACCGTGGCACCCGAGATCGCCTTCAGGATCTGGATGCCGACGTGGCCGAGGCCGCCGGTGCCGATGACCACCGCGAAGGTGCCTGCACCGAGCTTCGGGAGTGAGCGCTTGATCGCGTGGTACGGGGTGAGGCCGGCATCCGTCAGCGAGACGTTCTGCGCGGGGTCGAGGTCGCCGAGCGGCACGAGGTGGCGGGCGTCGTCGACGATCATGTACTCGGCCATCGAGCCCTGGCTGCCGAGACCGGGAGGGCGGATGCCCTCAGCGGCGGCGTTCGTGCAGTAGTTCTCCATTCCCTGCGAGCAGTTGTGGCAACGTCCGCAGCCCCACGGTCCGTAGACCGCGACGGCGTCTCCGACCTTCAGCGTCGAGTCGACGCCCTCACCGATCTCGTGCACGATCCCCGCGCCTTCATGACCGAGCGTCAGCGGCAGCGGGTAGCTCTGCTCGAGGTAGTCCTTCTCGGGGAGGCCCATGACGTAGTCGTCGGAGTGGCAGACGCCGCCAGCGGTGACCTTGAGCAGGACCTGACCCGGCCCCGGCTTCGGAATCGGAATGTCGACGACGACGGGCGGCTTGCCGATCTCGACGTAACGGAGAGCTTTCATAGTGTCTTCCTTCCAGCAGATCGAGTGGTCTGCCGCGCGGTGCGGAAGGCGGGAGCGCTCGAACCTGCCACTTCAATTATCGAACCTGTTGACATCCGCCCCGCCCGGGTCTAACGTACAACCAAATGGTTGCACAAAGAGAACTGAGCGAAGCGGAGGTCGACCGTGTGTTCCACGCACTGGCGACGTCGACCCGGCGAGACATCCTGCGCCGGACGATCGAGCGGGAGCAGTCCGTCTCGACCCTCGCCTCCGAATACGAGATGTCGTTCGCCGCGGTGCAGAAGCACGTGGCCGTGCTCGAAGCAGCGAATCTCATCGTCAAGCGCGCCGAGGGACGCGAGCGGCTCGTCCGCGCGAACCCCGAGATGATCGCCCGCGCCAGGGCGCTGCTCGCCCGATACGAAGAGCTGTGGCGGTCGCGCATCGCCCGACTCGACGAGCTGCTGGCCGAGACGCCGGCACGCTCAGGGACCGATCGGTCCGACGACGACACCACCGATGAACCACGAACCCAAGAAGGAGACTGACAATGCCTGTCACCGATGTCACCACTGATGCCGAGAACCTGACCATGACGGTTCTCGCAGATTTCGCCGCCCCTGTCGAGCGGGTCTGGGACGCCTACAGCGACCCGCGTCAGCTCGAGCGCTTCTGGGGCCCTCCCGGATGGCCGGCCACGTTCACGAAGTGGGACCACACGGTGGGCGGCAAGGCCAACTACACCATGAACGGCCCCCGCGGCGAGAAGGCCTCGGGCACGTGGGAGTTCCTGCGCATCGATGCCCCGCACGGCTTCGAGGTGCTCGACGCGTTCGCCGACGAAGAGGGCACGCCCGACCCCGACCTGCCTTCCATGCGCATGGTGTTCACGTTCGAGCCCACGGCAGACGGCACGCGGATGGTCACCACGAGCTACTTCAGCTCGGCCGATGCGCTCGAGCAGGTCGTGTCGATGGGCGCGGTCGAGGGCACGAAGCTCGCGATGAGCCAGCTCGACGCGGTGCTGCAGGACCTCCGCGACTACGCGCAGGGCAAGGGCACGCAGGTCGAGCTGCTCGACGACACCCACGTGCGCATCACGCGTCTCGTCGAGGGGCCGCGCGAGCTGGTCTGGCGTGCGCACAACGATCCCGAACTCATGAAGCAGTGGCTGCTGGGCCCCGACGGGTGGGAGATGACCGAGTGCGTCGTCGCGACCGAGGTGGGTCAGACCTACCGCAACTCGTGGGCGCCCGTGGGTGACACCGAGGGGCAGGCGTTCGGATTCGAGGGCGAGGCGCTGCTCATCGACGCGCCCCGGCGTTCGGTGCAGACCGAACGGATGGTCGGGATGCCGGTCGAGACGCTGAACGACCTGAACCTCTATGAAGAGGACGGTGCGACGCTGATCACGCTCTACATCGAGTACCCCGACAAGGAGACGCGCGACATGATCCTCGCCACCGGCATGGCCGACGGCATGGAGACCTCGTACGCACGCCTCGAGCGGGAGCTGCTCGCGGTCTGACGTTCACAATTCAGCAGGAGGAGGCGGTTCTCACGAAAACCGCCTCCTCTCTGCTGGCTTACCGGCTTTCATGCTGAATTGTGAACGAGCAGCGGCGACGAGGTCAGAGCGCGGCCATGCGATCGGCGCGGCGCGGGGTGCGCGTCGACCAGATCGCGAGTGCGATGAGCACGGGCTGGAAGAACAGCCGCACGAAGCGCTTCATGTCGGTGTCGAGGCCGAAGGCGTCGCGGTGCTCGACCCACTGCGCGATGTTGCCGGGGAAGACGGCGACGAAGAACAGCGCGGTGATCACGCCGACCAGCCCCCGACGCTTGCGTGCGACGAGCAGGGCCGCACCCAGACCGACCTCGACGACGCCCGAGGCGAGCACCGTCACGTCCGGATCGAGCGGCACCCAGTCCGGCACCTGCGCCTGGAACTCGTCTCGCGCGAAGGTCAGATGCGAGACGCCGGCGAAGAGGAGGAAGGAGCCGAGGAAGATCCGACCGACGGTACGCGCGACACTCTTCTTGGGCATGGTGCGAGTGTACGCGGGCTGTGCGGCTGAAGCCCCGCGCGCCTCAGATCAGGCGGCGGAGCGCCTCCTCAAGCGAGATGCCCTGCGCCTCAGCGCTGTCTCGCAGGCGGGCGTGCTCATCGGACGAAAGCGCCAACTGCACCACGATCGGGTCGTCGACGGGGGCATCGAGGCCGTCGAGCAGATCGGATGCCTCGGCCCACAGCGGCTCGGCGATCGCCGTCTGCGCGCTCGTGGTGGCAGCAGTTGAGACAGGAGGGGAAGCGGATGCCGGAGCGGCCGCGGCGATCGGTGCGGATGCGGCGACGGCGGCCCCGGCACCCGTCGACATGGTGAAGCCGGGTCCGCGGCGCGGCTCCTGCTTCGCCTGGTAGGCCTTGGCGGCGGCGTTCGCACGCTCGTCCGCCGCCTCGTTCAAGGGGTGACCGGCGTGGCCCTTGACCCACGAGAATTCGACGTCGCGCCCGCGGATGGCCTCGTCGATGCCTTCGAGCAGATCGCGGTTGAGCACCGGCCCGCCGTCTGACTTGCGCCAGCCCTTGCGCTTCCAGCCCGGCATCCACTTGGTCACCGAGTCGATCACGTAGCGGCTGTCGCACTCGATCATCAGCTTCTCAGAGATGCCTGCTGTCGCCTGCAGCAGCTCGAGCACGGCCCGCAGCTCGCCCTGGTTGTTCGTGCCGTGCGGCGAACCGCCCGCGGCCCAGTTGTCGTCGTCGATGTACCAGGCCCAGCCGTTGGGGCCGGGGTTGCCCAGGGCGGAGCCGTCTGCGGCGGCGGTGATCGTCATCCCTCAACCGTAGCCGCGCGCGGCGACACCGCACGCTGGCCGGCGTCTTTCGCGTGCTGCCCGCCCGCGGCATAGTGTGGAGTGATGCCTTCCGACTTCACATGGAATTCCTGGATCGGCAGCGCGGTGGCGATCGGCACCGCGATCGTCGTCGCCGCAGCCGCACTCGCGCTGCTCGCTCTGGTCGCCAACCTGATCAGCCGGCGGGTGCCGTGGGTGCGTGATCTCGCCCGTCGGGTGCGCAACGCGATGATCGTGGCAGCGGCGGTGGTCGCGATCTGGATCGCCGCGTCCGTCACCGAACCCGCGGAGCAGTCCTGGTGGCCATCGGTGTCGAGGATCTTCTTGATCGCCACCATCCTGACCGGGTCGTGGCTTCTCGCCGCATCGGTCTCATTCGGCTTCGAGAGGCTCATCGACCGTGAAGAGGCCGTGCTCGTCGGTCCGGAGGCGCGCCGTCGGCGCACGCAGCTGCTCGTCATCCACCGCCTCGTGCTGGTCACGATCGCCGTGCTCGCATTGGGCACCGTGCTGTTCACGTTCCCCGAGATGCGTGCAGTCGGCACGAGCCTTCTCGCCTCCGCCGGAATCGTCAGCATCATCGCGGGCCTTGCCGCGCAATCGATCCTCGGCAACCTGATCGCAGGCGTGCAGGTCGCGTTCACCGATGCGATCAAGGTCGGCGATGTCGTGGTCATCCAGGGGGAGTGGGGGCGGGTCGGTGAGATCAACCTCTCGTACGTGGTCATCTACGTCTGGGATGAGCGGCGACTCGTCGTGCCGTGCAGTTACTTCACGACCACGCCGATCGAGACCTGGACCAGGAAGTCCGACAAGATCCTCGGCACGGTCTATCTGGATCTCGACTGGCGGGTGCCGATGGACGAGCTGCGCCAGGAGTTCCAGCGCATCGTCGAAGCGTCGCCGGCGTGGGACGGGCGGTCGTGGGACGCGGCCGTCACGGATGCCCAGGGTGGTTTCGTCACCGTGCGCCTGGTGATGTCGGCCAAGGACTCGGGCGATCAGTGGACGTTGCGCTGCGAGGTGCGGGAGAAGATCATCGGCTGGCTGCAGCGAGAGCACCCCGACGCGCTTCCGCGAACACGGGTCGACCTGGCCCCGCAGCTCGCGGACTGAGGCGCAGCGAGGCCGACGTCAGTCCTCGGGTTCGGGGTCGGGTTCGCCGTTCTCGGTCGAGGACGACTCGGGCGCGGGCGGCGCGACGGGGAACGCGACCGAACTGACCGACACACCGGGACCGAGCCCCAGGCCGATCGACAGCGGGTCGACGGCCGGCACCTCGTCGAGCACCTCAGACTCCGTGCGTTCGAGCGGCTCGGAGGGCAGAGTCCACTGGTTCTCTTCTTCGTCGGTGCGCTGCTGGAAAAGTCCCATGGGTCCCATTCTCGACCTGCCCCGCGGCAGGGAGGCCGGATTCACACCGGATTGGTCGCTTCGGACGGTCGGTGCAGACGGATGCCGTCAACCGACGCGACGGAACGTGAAGTACCCCGCGACATGGCCGTGGTTGACGACGCCGGTGCCGGTGCTCAGCATGCGCGCCGAGGTCGTCGCGCCGGATTCGACGAACGTGTAGCCGGTGTGCTCGAGACGCCACCCGATGCGCTCGACCTCGCTGAGGAAGTAGCCGACGTGATCGTCGCTCACGAAGTCGTTCTCCGCGGAACCCCATGACGAGGGCTGGCCGGTCAGTCGGCTGACCTCGGCCTGCAGGTGCAGCAGCGCATCGCCGCGGTCGTAGGCGTCGCGTGACAGCTGCAGCAGGCGCGTGGCCTCTTCGCTCGTCGGCATGATGTCCCCTCTTGTCGTCATTCCCTCAGCGATGGTGGTTCGTCGCGGCCGCCTCGCTCGGTGCGGGGCGTCAGGCGGATGCCTCGCGGACGGCGTCGACGAGTTCTCGCCACGGGCCGTCCAGTGCGGAGTCGGGAAGCTCCCGCTCGCGCTCCTCTGACGGCGTGCGCACTCTGATCAGCCAGACGAAGCGGTCTGCGCCCGAATCGGTGTCGCTGTCGGCATCCCACGGGCAGCTGTCGACCATCGCGATCCAGTGGTGCGTCTCGGCGGGATCGGGTTCGACCTGCCATTTGCGACGGATGCCGGCGATGCCGCCCGTGCGCACCACCGCGATGACGACCTGCGGGTCAGTCGGTGCGGGGGACTCGCTCATCTTCATAGACTCCCACGGTCGCCCACGCACGTCGAGCGGCTGCGGCCGTGGCGTCGTCGATGGCGGATGCCGCGGCGACGGTCGCGTCGGCGAACTCGGTGAAGCTCGCGGTGCTCGACACCCCGCCTGTGAGCGCGCGATACCAGACGGTTCCTGCGGTCTCCCACGCGTTGCCGCCGAGGTCGATCGCGAAGAGGGCGAAGGCGCGATTGGGGATGCCGGAGTTGATGTGCACGCCGCCGTTGTCTTCGGTCGTGCGGACGAAACCGCTCATGTGCGCCGGCTGCGGATCCTTGCCGAGCTCGTCGTCGTCGTAGGCGGTGCCCGGCTCGATCATGGAGCGCAGTGCGCTGCCCTGCACGGCATCCGTGAAGATCTCGGCACCGATGAGCCAGGTCGCATCTGCTGCGCTCTGCCCGAGGAGGTGCTGCTCGGTGAGAGCGCCGAAGACGTCGGCGATCGACTCGTTGAGCGCACCCGGCTGCCCCTGGTACTCCAGGTTGGCGGTGTACTGCACGACGCCGTGTGCCAGCTCGTGACCGATGACGGTGGTCGACGAGGTGAAGCCGACGAAGACCTCGCCGTCGCCGTCGCCGAACACCATGCGCTCGCCGTCCCAGAAGGCGTTGTCGTAGTCGATGCCGTAGTGCACGGTCGCATCGAGCGGCGCGCCGGCGTCGTTGAGCGAGTTGCGGCCGAAGGCGGAGAGCAGCATCTCGAACGTGGCCCCGAGGCCGTCGAACGCCTCGTTGACGGACGTGTCGGCGACCGGCTCGTCGTCTTCACTGCGCACGATCGCACCGGGGAGGGTCTGCGTGTTGCCCGCGTCGCTGATCGTGCGGTTGGGGGCATCGGAAAGCTGGGCGACGAGGTCGCCGTTCTCGTCGATCGAGAGGTCGAGGCGTGCGCGGAACGGCGGTCTGCCCGCCGTGAGCGTCTGCCGCGCGGCCGCAGCGGCGCGGGGGTAGCGGCCCGACTCGGCGAGGCGCGCGAGCAGGTAGGACGGGACGACTCCTGGGGTTTCGGTGTGGCTGCTCATGTTCAGACCCTACGCCGAGGGTCCGACGTTTCGGCAAGGGCCGGCGCGCGTCGGACGTGGACGGAGCGTGTACGCCCGTCACGGTGAAGAGCGCCCCAGAAGTCCCCGTTCTCCGCATCCAGACGGCGCACACGCCCACGGACTCCCCTCATGCACGCGTACTTCGCCGTGTCGTCCGACCTGCCCGAACTCCCACGCACAGCACCTCGACTTGAGAGTGAGAATCGTTCTCAATAGTGTGGAGTCTCGTGACCCCCTCTCCCCGCGCCGGCCGCACACTCGTTCTCGCTTCGCTGCTCGCCGCCGGTCTGACCGTGACCTCGTGCGCAGCATCCGACGCTCCCGCACCCGCCTCGAGCGCGGCGGTCGCGCCGAACGACGGAGTCGACGGCGGGGGAGCCGCCGAGGTCGCATCGCCGGCGCTCGCACTCGTCATCGCCGACGCGGACGGCGAGCTCACCCTGCTCGACCTCGAGACCGCAGAACGCTCGACGCTCGCGGATGCGGATGCGGATGCGGATGCCGTGCTCGGCGTCGGCCGTTTCGCCCACCTGATCCATGTCGACGGAGACGGCACCCGCGTCGACATCATCGACTCGGGCCGGTGGACGGTGCCGCACGGCGACCACACGCACTCTTTCCTCGGTGATGCCGGCATCACCGGGTCGATCGACGGAACCGGCCCCGCCGACATCCGGGTCGGCGACAGCGCCACCGCCGTCCGCTTCGGCAGAGAGGTCGCCCTCGTCGATCACGAGAAGCTCGCCGACATCGAGGACGCCCCACGCGTCACTCTCCCCGTCGATCCGACCGGCCCCGTCGTCCCGTTCTCGGGACACCTCCTCGCGGCCGCAGGCGAGATGATCCACATCGTCGACACCGAGGGCACCGCGACCGGCGTCGGCGCGCCCTGCACGAGCTCGACCGATGCCGACCTCACCCGCGTGGGCGCCGTCTTCGCCTGCGACGCCGGAGCGGTGCTCGTCACCCGACAGGTCGGGGGAGCGCTCGCCGCTGAGCTCATCCCGTATCCGGCGGGATCCGCGCCGGCCTCCGACCTCGCCGGACGCGCCGACCGCCCCGACCTCGCGGGCATCGCCGCCGACCAGGGCGCCTGGTTGCTCGACGTCAGAGCCCGCGAATGGATGCTGCTCGCCGCAGACACCCCGCTGATCCGTGCCGCGGCGATCGGCGACGACGAGAGTCGCACGGTCGTGATCGCGACCGACGGCACCGTGCGCGTGCTCGCTCCGGACGGCACCGAGCTCGCCAGAACAGAGCCGCTCCTCGCGGCATCCGCCTCCGACCCCTCCCTGCGCGATCGGGTGCAGCTCCTGGTCGACGCCCGCCATGCCTATGTCTCCGACCCGGCGACCGGAGCCGTGTTCGAGATCGACCACGCCGACGGTGCCGTGACCCGCACCCTCGACGGCCTCGATCCCCATCAGATCCAGCTCGTCGGCTGAGCCGCACCCGAACTCATCGACGGCATCCGTCGTCACGCGCAGCCTGCGCACCCACCAGAAGAAGGAGAACCCCATGCATCGACCTGCCCGCAGCCGCCTCGCGGCCGGCGCGATCGCCGCGCTCGCCGTGGTCGCGCTCGCCGGATGCGCGACCGCAGCGCCGTCCGCGTCCGGAGAACCCGAATCCTCATCGGCGCACGAGGGCGACACGAGGGTCGCCGTCGCCTACGACGGCGGCATCGTCGTGCTCGACGGCGAGACCCTCGAGACCGTCGACTCCGCCGAGCTCGACGGATTCCTGCGCGTCAACCCGGCCGGCGACCATGACGGACACGTCTTCGTCACCGCGGCCGACGGCTTCCACGTGCTCGACACCGGTCTCGCATCCGACACCGTCGAGTTCACGGGCGAGGTGTTCGATGCCGTCACCCCCGGCCACGCCACCCCGCATGCCGGGCGCACCGCGCTGTTCGACGACGGCACCGGAGACGTGACCCTGTTCGACACCGATGCTGTCGGCACAGGAACCCTGCCGGAGTCGCAGACCGTCGAGTCGGAAGCGGCTCACCACGGCGTCGCCATCGAGCTGTCGGACGGCACGCTGCTGTCGACCATCGGCACGTCGGAGTCGCGCAGCGGCGTGCGTCTGCTCGCCGACGACGGCTCGGAGCTCGCCCGCGACGAGCAGTGCCCCGGGGTGCACGGCGAAGGCGCCCTGAAGGGCGAGACCATCGTGTTCGGCTGCGAAGACGGCGTGCTCGTGTTCGCAGACGGCGCCTTCACGAAGCTCGACGCCCCCGACACGTTCGGTCGCTCGGGAAATGCCTACGTGACCGACACCAGCGCGATCGCAGCGCTCGACTACAAGTCGGACCCCGATCAGGAAGGCTACCTGCTCTCGGAGCTCGCGCTCGTGGACACCGATGCGCAGACCCTGTCCGTCGTCGCCCTGCCCGAGGGTGTGGAGTACACCTGGCGCGGGGTCGGCCGTGACGGCCACGACAACATCATCGTGCTGGCATCCGACGGCACGCTCAACGTGCTCGACGAGGCCGGCGCTGTCGTCGATTCGTGGGATGTCATCGAGCCGTGGGAGAGCCCCGAAGAGTGGCAGCAGCCGCACCCGGGCCTGCGCGTCGTCGGAGACATCGCGTACGTGACGGAGCCCGCGGAGAACCGCATCCTGGCCGTCGACCTGCACACCGGCGAGATCTCGGCCGAGGCGACGCTCGACGTCGTGCCCGGCGAGTTCGTGGTGGTCGGCGCCGCCGGACACTGACCCGGTCAGAGCCACCGGAGCCATCGGATGCTGAGGGGCGGGGCCGTGCGCGGTCCCGCTCCTCAGCAGCGAGGCGTTCACAATTCAGCACAGACAGCGACTCGGGAAGCCGTTTTTCCCGCTGTTTCGGCCCGCCTCTCGTCGACGACGCCGATTCTTGCTGAGTTGTGAACGCCGACCGGCGGTCCGCGGTCCAGCCTTCCCAGGAAAGCACCGCGCGATCTCGCGTAAAATCGGCACAATGACCGATGCCCCCTCCGACGCTGCACCCGACCTCGGACCCGGCATCGACCCCGAAGATCTGGCCACCACGCTGCGGGTTCTGTCCGAACTGCACCAGATCGACAACGAGCACCCCGACTTCGTCGCCGTGCGCCACGCGACCGCCGCGATGTTCAAGGCCGTCAAGCGCGTGCGTCGCAAGGAGATCCGCGATGCGATCGCCGACGCCGACAGGGCCGTCGTCGCCCGCACCGCCACCGGTGCGCCCGACCGCATCGACGACGAGACCCGTGGCCACGACCTCGCGACCAGCGTCGTCGACGCCCCCATCGCGGGCGAGCTGCTCAAGCCCCGCAACTGCTACATCTGCAAGCAGCCGTACACGCTGGTCGACGCGTTCTATCACCAGCTCTGCCCCGACTGCGCGCGCTTCAGTCACGGCAAGCGCAACGCCCGCACCGACCTCACCGGCAAGCGCGCGCTGCTCACCGGAGGCCGCGCCAAGATCGGCATGCACATCGCGCTGCGGCTGCTGCGCGACGGCGCCCACACGACGATCACGACGCGCTTCCCCCGCGATGCGGTTCGCCGATTCTCGGCGCTGCCCGACTCGGGCGACTGGCTGCACCGCCTGCGCGTGGTCGGCATCGACCTGCGCGACCCCGCCCAGGTGATCGGGCTCGCCGACTCGGTCGCCGCGCAGGGTCCGCTCGACATCCTGATCAACAACGCGGCGCAGACCGTGCGCCGCTCGCCGGGCTCGTATTCACTGCTGGCGGATGCCGAGCTGCAGCCGCTTCCCGACGGACCCCTGCCCGAGATGGAGACGTTCGGGCACACTGTCGACCCGCACCCGCAGGCGCTGCAGGCCTCGGTCGACTCGCACCCGCTGCTGTCGGTCGCGGCCCTCGGCGGAACCGTGGCCGCGCAGGGCGGCCAGGCGCTGACGGCCGAAGACCTCGCACGTCTCGCGATGGCCCCCGGGTCGTCGTCGCTCGAGAAGCACGCAGACGGCACCGCGATCGACGCGGGCGGTCTCGTGCCGGACGTGAACACCTCGAACAGCTGGGTGCAGTCGATCGACCAGGTCGATCCGCTCGAGATGCTCGAGGTGCAGCTCGCCAACACCACCGCGCCGTTCCTGCTGATCAGCCGCCTGCGTGCTTCGATGGCCGCATCGTCGTCGACCCGCAAGTACGTGGTCAACGTCTCGGCCATGGAGGGGCAGTTCTCGCGCCGCTACAAGGGCCCGGGTCACCCGCACACGAACATGGCGAAGGCCGCGCTGAACATGCTGACCCGCACGAGCGCCGGCGAGATGCTCGAGACCGACGGCATCCTGATGACCGCCGTCGACACCGGCTGGATCACCGACGAGCGCCCGCACTACACGAAGGTGCGTCTGGCCGAGGAGGGCTTCCACGCCCCGCTCGACCTCGTCGACGGCGCCGCCCGCGTGTACGACCCGATCGTGCGCGGCGAGGCCGGCGAAGACATCCACGGCGTCTTCCTGAAGGACTACGAGCCCAGCCCCTGGTGACTCGGGCGGCCGCACACCCGGTCGTCTGGCTGATGAGTGCCCGGATTGCTGGGTGAACGGATCGGCCCGGTCAGCCCGACGGGAATCGGTCAGCCGGGTGGGGTGCGGGAGGCGACCACTCGGCCGGCGTCAACGAGCGCGGAGCTCGAGGTTCGCGGACGCCCAGGTGCCGAGCTGATCGAGGATGGGCAGCAGCCCCTGGCCGCTGTCGGTCAGCGAGTACGAGACCGTGACCGGCGGGCCCGCGTCGACCGCGCGGGCGACGAGTCCTGCCTCGGCGAGTTCGGCGAGACGGTCGGAGAGCACGGTGTCACTGATGCCCGAGACTGCGCGGCGCAGTGAGACGAAGGTCGAAGAGCCCCCGCCGAGCGACGAGACGATCATGCCGTTCCAGCGCTTGCCGAGCACGCTGAAGGCCAGTGTGACGGCGGCGTCGCACACGTGACGCTCTTCGTCGATCTCGGCCATGGCCCCATCATACCTGTGCTACGTTAACGCGAGTCGCTAAGAAAAACAGAGCGACTACGCAAACGAAAGGCACCTCCATGTCCCTGTTCCGCCTCGACGCCAGCATCCTTCCTGCGTCGTCCGCCAGCCGTTCGCTCGCCGACCTCGTCGAAGCAGAGTGGACGGCATCCCACCCCGACTCCACCGTGACCCGCCGCGACCTCGCCGCCGACCCCGTGCCCGCGACGGCATGGGCGGATGCCGTGACCGGCGGCTTCGTCGAGGAGGCGCAGCGCACCGATGCCCAGCGTGCGGCCCGCGCCCTCGCCACGACCTTCGCCGACGAGCTGATCGCCGCCGACGCGCTGCTGTTCGCCGTGCCGCTCTACAACTACGGCGTCTCACAGCACTTCAAGACCTGGTTCGACCTGGCGTACACCGATCCGCGCATCGACCCCCAGGGCACTGCGCTCCGCGGCAAGCCCGCGACCCTCGTGACCGTGCTCGGCGGCAACTACGCACCGGGAACCCCCAAGGAGGGTTGGGACCACTCCACCGGATGGCTGCGCCGCGTGCTCGAGGACGTCTGGGGTCTCGACCTCCGCGTCGTCGAGCGGCCCTTCACGCTCGTGGGTGTGAACCCGGCACTCGACGCCTTCGCCGACACCGCCCGCGAGCTCAAGGAGAACGCCGAGCAGTCGGCACGCACCTACGGCCGCGAGCTCGCTGCACTCCGGGGCGAGGTCGCCTGACCCGGCATCCGGAGGGCCCCGTCCCATCGGGGGCGGCCCCGCCCCAGCGGCGGCCCGTCTGCAGGATCACAGCACGGATGCAGGGCTGAACGACGTTTCCGGTCCTGCATCCGTGCTTCGGTCCTGCAGACGGCATCCGACCTTGACCGTCGGCGGTCGGCCGACCTTCGGGGTCGGCCACTTTCGGAGTGCCCCGATCAGCAGCGGCCCGTCTGCAGGATCACAGCACGGATGCGGGGCTGAACGACGTTTCCGGTCCTGCATCCGTGCTTCGGTCCTGCAGACGACATCGAGCCTGGACCGCTGGCGGTCGGCATCAGTCCTGGACGTCCGGCATGCGGCTTCAGCCCCGGACCGGCGGCGCCCCGGCTTCAGATGCCCGGTTTCAGACGGACACCGTCAGGCAAGGGGCCCCGGGAACGGATGCGGCAGCCACACCGTCACGTTCAACCCGCCCCCTTGGCGAGCCGTGAGCACGAGCGACCCCTCGTGCGCCTGAGCGATGCGCTGCACGATCGCGAGGCCCAGGCCGACGCCCCCGTGATCGTCGCTGCGGGTGCGGTCGGCACCGCGTTGGAAGGGCTCGGCGAGCGTCGCCACGAGATGGGCAGGCAGCACGTCGCCGGTGTTCTCGACCACGAGCGCGACGGCATGCGGCAGGGTGTGCGTTCGGACGACGACGGTGCCGTCGACGGGGCGATTGTGCACGATCGCGTTGTGCACGAGGTTGGTGATCAGTTGCTGGAGCAGGGCCGGAGAACCGAGCACGTTCGCGGTGTCGCCGCCGACGTCGATCGTCACGCCGCGGCGTTCGGCGAGCGGAAGCAGCGTCTCGGCGGATTCCTCGGCCAGCAGTGAGAGGTCGATCGGCTCGCGCGTGAATGAGCGGCGCTCGGCGCGACTGAGCATCAGCAGCGCTTCGGTCAATTCGATCGCCCGCGTGTTGACCTCGTGCAGCCGGTCGATCAGCGCGTCGACGTCTCGATCGGGGTCGTTTCGGGCGACTTCGAGCATGGTCTGCGAGATCGCGAGCGGGGTGCGCAGCTCGTGCGAGGCGTTGGCGGCGAACCGCTGCTGCTCGGCGACGTGCGCCTCGAGCTGCTCGAGCATCGAGTCGAAGACGTCGGCCAGGTCGCGGAACTCGTCGCGCGGCCCTTCGAGGGCCACCCGATGCGACAGCGACCCCTGAGCCGCGAGCCGGGCAGCGCGCCCGATGCGGTCGAGGGGAGCCAGCATCCGACCCGCGATGATCCAGCCGCCGCCCAGCCCGATAGCGAGCAGGACGAGCATCATCGCGACGGCCGCAGGGATGAAGGCGCGGATCAGGTCGGAGCGATTCGGCACGAACAGGTCGAGATCGTTGGGAATGTTCACGTCGGGCACGTACCGCAGCAGGTAGAAGGCGACCGCCGCGAGCAGCCCGATACCCGACACGACGACGACGCCCGCGTAGCTCAGCGTGAGCTTCCATCGCGCGCTCATGCCGCGGCGCCTCGGTGTGCGGACCTGGTCAGCCATCGGCATCCGTCCCGATGCGATAGCCGACGCCCGGCACCGTGAGGATCAGCCAGGGCTCACCCAGCCTCTTGCGCAGCGACGAGACCGTGATGCGCACGGCGTTCGTGAACGGGTCGGCATTCTCATCCCACGCGCGCTCGAGCAGCTGCTCGGCGCTGACGACCCCGCCGCCTGCGTCGATCAGCACCTCGAGCACGGCGAACTGCTTGCGCGTGAGCGCGACGTACCTGCCGTCACGGAAGACCTCGCGGCGGAACGGGTCGAGTCGCAGCCCCGCCACCTCGAGCACGGGTGGCCGCACGCGCTGCCGTCGGCGATCGAGGGCACGCAGGCGCAGCACGAGCTCGCGCAGCTCGAACGGCTTGGTCAGGTAGTCGTCGGCGCCGATCTCGAAACCTGTCTCCTTGTCGTCGAGGCGGTCGGCCGCGGTGAGCATGAGGATCGGGATGCCGCTGCCCGACGCCACGATCGAGCGGGCGACGTCATCGCCCGAGGGGCCGGGGATGTCGCGGTCGAGCACGGCGAGGTCGTAGGAGTTGATGCTGAGCAGCTCGAGTGCCGTGTCTCCGTCGCCGGCGATGTCGGCGGCGATCGCCTCGAGCCGCAGTCCGTCGCGCACGGCCTCTGCGAGGTAGGGCTCGTCCTCGACGATCAGCACCCTCACGACACAGCTCCCATGTGCTCAGAGCTTACGCACCCCCACATATCGGGAGCATATGCAAAAGCGCATACGCCGTCGCAACAGACCCCCTTCTTGACTGAGGACATGAACACACGCTCTTCCCTCAGACAGCGACGCCTCGCCGCGATCATCGGTGTCGCCATGCTCGCCGCGGCCATCACGGGCTCGGCCGTGCTGATCGGCCAGCAGTCTCTGGCGTCGGCATCCGTCTCACCGACCGTCTCTCCTGCCTCTCTCTCCGAGGCCGACGGGGTGATCCGCGACGAGGGCGCCGTGTCGGTGTTCGACGAGACTCCCGCCGTGACGAACCTCGACTCCGATCTGCTGGCCGCCGTGCGCGCTGCGGCCACGGCGGCGGAGCAGGACGGCGTGCGCATGCACGTGAACAGCGGATGGAGGTCGGCCGAGTACCAGCAGGTGCTGCTGCAGGATGCGGTCGCCGAATACGGATCAGAGGAAGAGGCCGCGCGCTGGGTCGCGACGCCCGAGAACTCGGAGCACGTGTCGGGGGATGCGATCGACCTCGGTCCGCTCACCGCGCAGGACTGGCTGGCGCAGCACGGTGATGAGTTCGGTCTGTGCCAGATCTATGCGAACGAGCGGTGGCACTTCGACCTGCGTCCGGCAGCCGTGGCGAACGGCTGCCCACTGATGTACGACGACCCGACTGCCGACCCGAGGACGCAGCGATGACCACCGCTCTCACGACCCCGCACCACGCGCTCTCGCGCATGCACGCACCGACCCTGCACACCCTTCGCGACGCGGTCGTGGCGAACGTCGGGCGGATGCGGACGGCCACCGAGTCCCGCATCATGGCGGTGGTGAAGGCCGACGGCTACGGTCTCGGCGCCGTCGTCGTCGCTCTCGCCGCGATCGACGCCGGAGCCGAATGGCTGGGCGTGACCGACGCGGGGGATGCCGCCGAGCTGCGTGATGCGGGCATCGAGGTGCCGATCCTCGCGTGGCTGAATCCGGCGGGGGTCGATGTCACTCAGGTCGTCGCGGATCGCGTCGACATCGCGGTCGGCTCTGTCGACGAGCTGCGCCAGTTGATCACCGATGCGTCGTCGCTGCCTGACGGACGCGTGCGCGTGCATCTGCACATGGACACGGGGATGTCGCGGGGTGGGGTGCCGCTCGAGGACTGGGCCGAGCTGCTGCGGGTGGCGCGCTCCGGACGCGGTCGCGTCGAGGTGGTGGGGGTGATGGGGCATCTTCCCGACGCCGACGCCGCTGACCCCGCGATCAACGCGCCCGCGGTGCTGCGGATGAGGCAGGCGAGGGATGCCGTGCTGCGCGCCGGCTTCGGTCCGCTGATCGTGCATCTCGCGGCGACGTCCGGCACGCTGACGGATCCGGCGACGCACTTCGACATGGTTCGCGTCGGCGCCGGGCTCGTCGGCATAGACCCGTCGGAGAGCGTGGCGCTGCAGGGTGCGGCGCGGCTGACGGCATCCGTCGTGCACAGCAGCGTCGTGCCGGCAGGGACCCCGGTCGGCTACGGCGGCGCATATGTGACCGAGCGCGCGACCCGGTTGAGCGTGATCGGCGTCGGTTATGCCGACGGCATCCCGCGGGAGCTCGCCGTGGGGGCAGCGGTCGCGATCGACGGCATCCGATGCCCGATCGCCGGGCGGGTGTCGATGGATCAGATCGTCGTCGACACGGGTGATCTGACCCTGCCCAGAGGCACCACAGCCGTGGTGTTCGGCCCGGAGGGCGGGGCGGTGCCGACCGTGCAGGAGTGGGCCCGGTGGGCAGGGAGCATCCCGCACACGATCGTCACGGGAATCGGTCGCCGGGTCGAGAGGGCGATCGCGTGAGAGTGCTGGTCATCGGAGGAGGGCAGAACGCCGAGCACGAGGTCTCGCTCGCGTCGGCGGCCGCGGTCGCCGACGCGCTGCGTGTCGGCGGATACGACGTCAGCACGGTAACCATCTCACGAGAGGGTGTCTGGGAGGTGGCGGGCGTCTCGGAGGGTGCCACCGCCGCCGAGTCGCTCGTTCTCGCGATGCCGCTCATAGCCGCAGCTGATGTCGTATTCCCTGCGGTGCATGGAGCGCTGGGTGAAGACGGATCGCTCGCTTCTCTGTGCGCTCTCGCGGGCGTGCGGGTGGTCGGGTCAGGGCCGCGCGCCGGGGCGATCGGCATGGACAAGTGGGCGACGAAGCTCGTCGCCGACGCGGCGGGGCTGCGCACCGCGAGCGGCCGACTGATCGATGCAGCCGACTGCGGAGACTCCGAGTTCGATGGCCCGGTGGTCGTGAAGCCCGTGTCGGCCGGGTCGAGCTACGGGGTCTCGCTCGTGCGTGAGGAGGCCGAGCTCGGTGCGGCGCTGCGGGAGGCGGCGCGCTTCGATCGACGCATCCTCGTCGAGGAGGTCGTGCACGGGAGGGAGGTCGACGTCGCCGTGATCAAGGAGTCCGGAGGGGTGCGCTGGGCGGCGCCGTCGCTCGAGATCCACGCGGCCGGGCTGTTCGACACCGCCATGAAGTACGACGGCAGTGCGCGGTTCACGGTGCCGGCGCAGCTCTCGGGGGCTGAGGCGATCTCGCTCACGCGCGCCGCGCTGACCATGTTCGACGCCCTCGGGTGCGCCGGGGTCGCCCGCATGGACTTCTTCCTCACCGCCGAGGGGCCGGTGCTGAACGAGGTCAACACGATGCCGGGGTTGACTGCGGCATCCCAGGTGCCGCGGATGTTCGCGGCGGCCGACGTGTCGTACGTCGAGCTGGTGTCGCGCCTCGTCCGCGCCGCCGAGGTGCCGGGGCGGTGACCGCGCGCGTCGGCTGGCCCGATGTCGCGAAGGGCGTGTGCATCATCCTCGTGGTGCTCTGGCACGTCGTCACCAAGCACGCGATCGCGGTCTCAGGTGCCGGGCCCGTCACCGATGCCTGGGCGACGCTCAACGCGCAGCTGCTGCCGCTGCGGATGCCGCTGTTCTTCCTGATCTCGGGGATGTTCGCAGCGCGCGCCGTGAACGCGCCCGCGGGCACCCCCTGGCGACGTCGCGCCGGCCGCCTCGCGGCGGTCTATGTCATCTGGGTCGTGATCCAGACGTTCGTGCTCGCCCTCACTCCGGACTTCGACACGGCCAGGGCGGAGAACGGATGGCAGCTGCTCGCGCAGCTCACGATCAGCCCGACCAACCTCTGGTATCTGCTCGCCCTGGCCGTGTACCTGCTCGTCGCGCGCCTCGTGAGGCACGTACCGACCGCCGTGGTGCTGCCGGTCGCGTTCGTGATCGCTGCGGTCGCGGCGGCGGGGGTGATCCCCGACCTGGGCAACCTGTGGCAGCTCGTGCAGAACCTGTTCTTCTTCCTCGCGGGGCTGCGGCTGCGGAGCGTGATCGAGCGATTCGCCGCGGGTGCGACGCCGCTGCGGATGCTCATGCTCGGAGGGGCATATGTCGCGGCCGTCGGTGCGGTCGGAGTGCTCGGCATGCGTCGATGGCCGGGAGTATCGCCGCTTCTCGCGGTCGTCGCGGTGGCATTCGGGGTCATGACGTGCGTGACGATCGACCGACATGCGAGCGTCATCGCGCGGCCGCTGCGGTGGGTGGGACAGCGCACGCTGCCGATCTACGTGATCCACATGATTCCGCTCGCCTTGATCGACGGTGCGCTGCGCGGATCCGGATGGGTCGTGACGCCGGCGGTCGAGGCCGTCTGGCCGATCGTCCTCACCGCGGTGGTGATCACCGTCTGCCTCGCGGTGCATGCCGGCCTCGTGCGAGTGTGGCTCGAGGTGCTTTTCGATCCGCTGCGACCGATCGACCGGATGACTCAGGCACGGATTGCTGACTGAGCCTCGGAGGGCTGACTGAGCCCCGGACTGCTGACGGAGGAGGCGTGTGCGGTCAGGCCGCCGGGGAAGGATCAGGCGTCCGACCGCGCTCAGAGCCGGTCGACGCCCGTCACGGTGAGCACCGCAGCGCCCTCCTCGTCGGAGGCGGCGAGGTCGACGGTCGCGGAGATGCCCCAGTCGTGATCGCCCGCCGGATCGTCGAGGATCTGGCGGACGGTCCACTCGGTCGTGCCCTCGGTGATGAGCAGCAGCTGCGCGCTGCGCGCGTTCGCTCCGGTGAGGATCTCGTCGTGGTCGGCGAAGTAGCCGTCGAGCGCGTCCGACCAGGCGTCCGCACCGAACGACGGGTCGAGGTCCGCGAGAGCAGAGACATCCTCGCGCGCCGCGAGCTGCACCCGTCGGAACAGCTCGTTGCGAACGAGGGTGCGGAAAGCGCGGGTGTTCGACGTCAGGCGCTTCGGAGCGGGCGGCACGATCGGCTCGTCATCCGGGCCGTGCAGCACGCCGTTGACCAGCTCTTCCCATTCGTCGAGCAGGCTCGAGTCGACCTGACGGACGAGCTCGCCGAGCCACTCGATCAGGTCGCGGAGGTCCTCGTCCTTACCCTCTTCGGGAATCGTCTGGGATGCTGCCCTGTAGGCGTCGGACAGATAGCGCAGCACCACGCCCTCGGAGCGGGCGATCTTGTAGTACGCGACGTATTCCCCGAACGACATGGCCCGCTCGTACATGTCGCGCACGACCGACTTCGGGTGCAGTTCGAAGTCGCGGATCCACGGCTGCGCGGCGCCGAACGTCTCGAACGCGGCCGTGAGCAGCTCATCGAGGGGCTTCGGGTAGGTGATCTCCTCGAGCAGCTCCATGCGCTCGTCGTATTCGATGCCCTCGCGCTTCATGGCGGCGACGGCCTCTCCGCGGGCAAGGAACTCCTGCTGCCCGAGGATCGCCCGAGGGTCGTCGAGCGTCGATTCGACGATCGAGATCATGTCGAGGGCGTAGGAGCCGGTTCCCGTGCCCGCAGCCGGATCGCGGTCGAGCAGGTCGAAGGCCGCGAGGGCGAACGGCGACAGCGGCTGGTTCAGCGCGAAGTTCGGCTGCAGATCGACGGTGAGGCGGATCTCGCCGTCGTCCGTCTGCTCGACGACGCCCGATTCGAGCAGCGTCCGGTAGATGCCGATGGCGCGCAGTGCGAGCTCGCGCTGCCTCTTGCGAGGCTCGTGGTTGTCGTAGACCAGCGCACGCATGTTGCCGAACACGTCGCCGCCGCGGCCGATCACGTTGAGCATCATCGCGCTCGTGATCTGCATGTGCGAGGTCAGTGTCTCGGGCTCCGCGTCGATCAGCTTGCGGAACGACGGCTCGCCCCAGGACACGAAGCCGTCGGGTGCCTTCTTGCGGATGATCTTGCGCTTCTTCTTCGGGTCGTCGCCGGCCTTCTTGATCGCGGCGATGTTGTCGCTCTCGTGCTCGGGAGCCTGGGCGACCACGGTGCCGGCGGTGTCGAAGCCCGCGCGTCCCGCTCGCCCCGCGATCTGGTGGAACTCGCGCGCGCTGAGCTGCCGCATCCGGGTGCCGTCGAACTTCGTCAGAGCCGTGAGCAGCACCGTGCGGATGGGCACGTTGATGCCGACGCCGAGGGTGTCCGTGCCGCAGATCACGCGCAGCAGTCCGCGCTGGGCGAGCTGCTCGACGAGGCGCCGGTACTTCGGCAGCATCCCGGCATGGTGAACGCCGATGCCCGCACGCAGGAACCGCGAGAGGGTCTTGCCGAAGGCGGTGGTGAACCGGAATCCGCCGATCAGCGCGGCGATCTCATCGCGCTGCTCACGCGTGGCGACCTTTGTGCTCGACAGCGCCTGTGCCCGCTCCATCGCTGCCGCCTGCGAGAAGTGCACGACGTAGATCGGGGCCTGCCCGGTGCCGAGCAGGTCGTCGATCGTCTCGTGGATCGGCGTCGTCTCATAGAAGTAGTGCAGCGGCACGGGACGCTCGACGCCCGTGACGGATGCCGTGTCGCGGCCCGTCCTGCGGGTGAGGTCGCTCGACAGCTGCGAGACATCGCCGAGCGTCGCGGACATCAGGATGAACTGCGCCTGTGGCAGCTCGAGCAGCGGCACCTGCCACGCCCACCCTCGATCGGGGTCGGCGTAGAAGTGGAACTCGTCCATGACGACCTGGTGCACCGCGGCATCCGTGCCCTGTCGCAGTGCGAGGTTCGCGAGGATCTCCGCCGTGCAGCAGATGATCGGCGCATCGGGGTTGACCGAGGAGTCGCCGGTGATCATGCCGACGTTCGCGGCGCCGAACACGTCGACGAGGGAGAAGAACTTCTCGCTGACGAGCGCCTTGATCGGCGCCGTGTAGAACGAGCGACGCCCCTCGACGAGTGCCGCGAAGTGCGCCCCGATCGCGACGAGCGACTTGCCGGTGCCGGTGGGCGTCGACAGGATCAGGTTGTTGCCCGAGACGATCTCGATGACAGCCTCGTCCTGCGCGGGGTAGAGACTGATGCCGGTCGACTCCGCCCACTCGACGAACGCCGTGTAGACGGCATCCGCATCGGATCCGTCGGTCAGCGTCGTGTGGTCGAGGATCGCAGGCATGGTCTGTCGATCATCCCACCTCCGGCACGGGCGAACCTCGTGCAGTACTCAGCAGGGAATCGTCCGATGCGGCCGAGATCACCGGATTCGAGCGGTCAGCACGATCTCATGCTGAATTGTGAACGCCTCAGACCGAGGTCGCGGCGCGCAGCGCGATGCGGATCATGTCGCCGAACGTCTGCTCGCGCTCCTGAGCGGTGGTCTGCTCGCCCGTGACGATGTGATCGGACACCGTGCAGATGGCCAGGGCGCGGCGCCCGTGGAACGCCGCGAGGGTGTACAGCCCTGCGGCCTCCATCTCGACGCCGAGCGCGCCGTGCTGCACGAACGGCTCGGTGAGCTCGGGGCGCGTGCTGTAGAACTGGTCGCTCGAGAACAGCAGGCCCACGTGCACAGCGGCGTCGAGCGGCTCGGCCTCGCTCGCCTCGACTGCGGCGCGCAGCAGCCCGAAGTCCGCGACGGGCGCGTAATCGAGTCCGTGGAAGCGCACGCGGTTGATGCCCGAATCGGTGCAGGCGCCGTTCGCGATGATGATGTCGCGCACCTTGAGCTTCTCGGTCAGCGCCCCGCATGAGCCGACGCGCACGATCGTCTGCACGTCGTACTCCTCGAACAGCTCGCTCGCATAGATCGCCATCGACGGCTGCCCCATGCCCGACCCCTGCACCGAGACGCGGTGGCCGTTCCATGTGCCGGTGTAGCCCAGCATCCCGCGGGTCTCGGAATACAGCTCGGCGCCGTCGAGGAAGTTCTCGGCGATCCACTTCGCCCGCAGCGGGTCGCCGGGGAACAGGACGATGGGGGCGATCTGACCGGGCTGTGCGGCGATGTGCGTGCTCATGGCCTCAGCGTACGAGGGGATCCGATGAGGATGCTCAGCCCTCGCGCCTGCGCACGATCTCGCCGATCCAGATCGGGGCGAACGGAGAGGTGCAGCCGGGGGCGGTGGGGTAGTCGGCGAGCACCTGCAGGCGTTCACCGATCTCCAGCGCCCTGGCCCGCAGCTCCGGGTGGAAGATGCCGATGTTCGCGAGCGTCTCGTTCATCGCCCACTGCAGGCGCTTCGGGGCATCCACCAGGTCGCGCTCGATCAGGTCGAGCAGGTGCTCGAGGTCGAGGCCGTCGGCATCCTTCGCCACGCGCACGGTCGTGAGCGACCAGGCGGCGGCGGCGACCGTCGGGTCTGAGTCGTCGAACCAGCGCAGTCGCAGCTCTTCAGCGAGCGGAGTCTTCTTGGCGACGTAGTTCACGAACCAGTCGTTGACCTTGGGGGCCTGGGTCTGGCGCAGCATCGCGTCGAGCTCATCCGCGGTGAACTCGCGTGGCTTGCAGATGAGCAGCGCGAGCAGACGGGCGGACGTCTCGCCGGTCGTCCACAGGTCCTTCGCGAGGGCCTGGTCGGTCTTGATGCGCTTGGCCACCCCGCGCAGCCGGCTGAGGTTCATGCCGTGGTCGTCGCCGCGCTTCTCGTTGGCGGCGCGCATCTTCGGATCCTCGAGGGCTGCCAGTT
This sequence comes from Microbacterium sp. SWDP-B6, assembly GCF_059803615.1. NCBI lineage: Bacteria > Bacillati > Actinomycetota > Actinomycetes > Micrococcales > Microbacteriaceae > Microbacterium > Microbacterium sp. SWDP-B6. The sequence goes on from NZ_JAPFGV010000016.1 coordinate 22,954, forward strand.
CGGCGAGGGCTTCGGGCACGGTCATGTCGGGCATGTGACCAGGGTAGGCCTCGGGTGCTTGTCAAGGCCCGCGCTTCAGGGGCTGATGGCCCGGTAACCTCGCGTGCACGCAGACCGAACGCCGACGAGAGGAACGCGCATGAACCGCGACAGCAATGACATCGAGTCCGAGCGCAACGACATCAGCACAGAGCCGTCGCCCGGTGCGGAGGAGAACGACAACCTCGGCACCGAAGACAACAAGGGAGAGCCGGCGACTGCCGTCCCCTCGGGCCCTGGCTCCGACGACGACGGCGACGTGCTCGCCGACGACCCCGACCAGGACTGACCCCACCGCCGCCCCTTCGTGAGTGGGCGGCGCTCACTCCTCCTCGACGAGCTCCCCGCGGATGCGGCGGAGGTCTTCCATCAGCGACCCGATCAGGATCCAGTGGGTCGACGACGGCGGCCGGATGACGAGCGGCGCGGTGAGCGCGGGGATCGCCGAAGTCAGGGTCTCGGGTTCGGGCGACACGTCGGCGATCTGCACGGCCAGCCGCACGTCATGCCCCGCACGCCGCAGCTGTTCGGCGATCGCCGTGACGGCCGGCTCCTGGCCGATCGAGTCGTCGTAGTGGTCGAAGTACGCACGGGTCATTCCGATGGTCTGCGTCACGATCGGTGACAGTCGCTCGAGCAGCGCCCGCATCTCGCGGAGCTCCTCGCGGTGCGTCGAGCGGCGCGGATTCAGGGTGAGAGACTCCTCGCCGGCCGCGATGGAGGCCTCGGCGGCATCCTTCATCGGGCGCAACAGTCGGGCCTCGAGCATGAGCTCCTGCAGCTTCGCGGGCGTCTGCGGTTCGGGCAGCGCGTCGGCCAGACGGTCGAGGCTCGCGGCGAGCTCGCTGCCGAGCAGTCCGAGGTCGCGGCGGGCGGGGGCGACCAGCACCGGCGGCACGATCAGCGCGTTCACGACGATGCCGATGACCACGCCGATCAGGGTCTCGAAGATGCGCGCGATCGCGTAGTCGGGGGTCGAACCGAGGGCGAGCACGAGCATCGCCGAGATCGCGACCTGGTTGCCGGTGCCCGGCGTCGCCTTGAACGCCCACGCGACCAGCATCGCCACGACGATGGCGAGCAGCACGATCCAGCTCGGCGAACCCAGCAGCAGGCCGAGAGCCACCGCGATCACGACGCCGACGATCACGCCGATGCTGCGCTCGAGCGCCTTCGACAGCGACTGGTTGACGCTCGGCTGCACGACGAGGAGCGCTGCGATCGCGGCGAACACGGGCAGCTGCCCCGGAACCACCCAGCCGGCCAGCAGCCACGCGGCGATCGTCGCCGCGGCGGACTTCACCACCTGCAGCAGGGGCGAGCGCTTCGAGGCGCGGATCGCGGCGTGGATGCGCATGCACTCCACGCTACTCGCGCGCATGCTCGGTCGTGGCGCCCTCGATGTCAACCCCGTCGCGGATCCCCGTCGCATGCAGCTGAATGGGATCACACGAACGACGAACAGTGAGGAGCATCACATGGCGCAGATCATCGAGACCATCGACGTACACGTTCCGGTCGACATCGCTTACAACCAGTGGACGCAGTTCGAGAGCTTCCCCCACTTCCTCGACGAGGTCGAGTCGATCGTCCAGATCGATGACACGCACAACCGCTGGACCGTGAAGGTCGGCGGTGCGACGCGTGAATTCGACGCCGAGATCACCGAGCAGCACCCCGACGAGCGCGTCGCCTGGAAGAGCGTCGGTGGCGACACCGAGCACGCGGGCGTGGTGACCTTCCACAAGCTCGAGGACCTCACGACTCGCGTGACGGTGCAGATCGACTGGGAGCCCGAGGGCCTTCTCGAGAAGGTCGGCTCGCTCGTCGGCGCCGGCTCGCACGCCGTGAAGAAGGACCTGAAGAACTTCAAGGAGTTCATCGAGAAGCGCGGCGCCGAGACCGGTGCCTGGCGCGGCGACGTCGACGCCTGATCGACCCCTGATCCGAGGCCCGGGCGGTGGTGCCCCCATCACCGCCCGGGCCTCTTTCGCTGCCTGCTCGCAGCCTGCCGCCAGCCTGGCTGCCGCGGCCTAGGGCGCGCTCGACGCAGAAGATAGGGCATCCTCCCGATGTCGACGGGGCACCTCAGAGCGGAGTCTGAGGACATCCCAACTGAGGAGATGTCATGTACGAGCACCCCTACTTCGCCGAGAAGATCAGCGAGTACGAGAACGAGCGTCTGGAGCAGGCGGCTGAACGCCGTCGTTTCCTCGCCGAGCACGCCGACCAGATCGTCCCGCGGACGCCCGGTCCGGTGGGACGGTTCGGACAGCGGATGCTGCGCACAGTCACCCGGCGACAGCCGAATGGGCCCGATGCCGCCGCGCATCCTGCCGCGGACGTTGCACCGGATGCCGCCGCGGCCGCCCCGCGCACCGTCATGACGGTCGCTCCGCGAGCCTCGCGGGTCGCTGCGCCCGCTGAAATGGGGCCTGCTGCACCATCCGCCGGTCTGGCCGCCGTCTGCTGCGAGCCCGCGGCGGTTCGGTGAGTTCGGCATCCCTGGCACCGACCGCGCCACCCCGCCCGGATGTCGGAGGGGAGTGGGACGATGAGTCCATGTCACTCTCTGCCGCGAGCGCTGCGATGGTCGGCCGAGAGGCCGAGATCGCAGTCGTGCGCGGCCTCTTCGACCGAGTCGTCGAGGGGGTTCCGCTCGCGGCGCTCATCGAGGGCGAGGCGGGCATAGGCAAGTCCCGGCTGCTGCGCGAGTTCGGCGCCGAGGTGGTCAACCGAGCCGATGTGCATGTCGGGTGGTGCCTCGATCTCGGGGCCTCGCGCACGCCCTTCGGGCCGATCACCGGCATTCTTCGCTCGATCGTCACGCGTATGGGCGCGGATCGCGTGCGCGAAGAGCTCGGTGTCGGCGTCGAGGCTCTGGGGATGCTGCTGCCCGAACTCAATCCCACCGAGCGCTCGCAGACCAGCCCCGACAGGCTGCGCGATGCGATCGCGGCACTCATCGAGGCCGCGGCCGAGCACGCGCCGCAGGTGCTCGTCGTCGAAGACCTGCACTGGGCGGACGAATCGACCCTCGCGCTCCTCTCCTTCCTGCTGCGCACGCTGACCCACGGGCGCATCCTTCTCCTCCTCACCTGCCGCTCCGACGACGTCCGCCGCGGAGACGCGGTCAGCCGGTTCATCGGCGAGTCCACTCGCGCGCGCCTGCTCGAGCGGGTCACCGTCGAACGGCTCGAGACCTCGGCGGTTCGCCAGCTCGCCGAATCGATCACCGGGCAGCCCCTCAGCGATGCGGCCCTCGAGCGCATCCAGGACCGCGCCGAAGGAGTTCCCTTCTTCGTCGAAGAGCTCGCCGGATGCTCTTCGGGTCCGCTTCCGGGCAGCCTGCGTGATCTGCTGCTGGCCCGTTTCGACCGACTCGGCGATGACGCGAGGAGGGTGGTGCAGGTGGTCTCGGGGGCGGAGCGTCCGCTGACCCATCCGCTGGTCACGCAGCTCGCGGGTCTGGCCGAGGCGCGCCTCGATGAGGCGATCCGTGAGGCGACGCTCAGCGGCATCCTCGTCGTGGCCGACGACGACTATCGATTCCGGCACGCGCTGCTGCGCGAGGCCGTGCACGACGATCTGCTTCCGGGTGAGAGGGCGCGGCTGCACCGAGCGTATGCCGAGGCGCTGGAGGAGAACGGCGACGGCTCCGACACCGCCGACTCGGCCGCGCTCGCCTATCACTGGCAGCTCGCACAAGACGACCACCGAGCGCTCGCAGCGGCCGTCGCCGCGATGTTCGACGCCAAGTCGCGGTTCGCCTTCGCGAGCGCGGCACGCTTCGGAGAGCTCGCCCTCGATCTGTGGATCCAGGTGCCAGACGCCGAGAGCGTCGTGGGTCTCGGTCGCCTCGAGGTGCTTCGCACTCTGGGTTCGGTGCTCCGCAACGCCGGTGACGGCGAGCGAGCGCTTGCTGTCGTCAATCTCGCGCTCGACGAGGTAGACCCCGACACCGTCGACCCGCGGATGCACGCGAGGCTGCTGCGAGACAAGGCCTACTACATGATGAACCTCGGCCGATCGGGGCCGATCCAGCTGCTGCAGCAGTCGCTGGAGATCCTCGAGAGGCAGGTCGACGATGATCGACTGCGCGCATCGGTGCTCAATCAGCTCGCGAGTCGCTACATGATCGCCGGGCGACTCGATGAGGCGATCGCGCTGGCGACCGAGGCCGGTGAGCGCGCCGAGCGGGTGGGGGCCGACGATGAGGCGTCGATCGCGGCGAACGTGCGCGGCGGGGCTCGAGCGCAGCTCGGTGATCTCGAGGCCGGGCACCGGGAGTATGCGGCCGCTCTCGATCTGGCGCGCAGTGCGAACCCCGAGATGCGATATCGCGTCAACTACTCCGACCTGCTCGGGCTGCTCGGGCGCTATAGAGATGCCGTCTCCGTGGCCGAAGACGGCCTGGCCCGAGCGCGTGCGTTCGGCGTCGAACGCACGACCGGTGCGTTGATGACGCAGAACATGGCCGTGCCGTTGCTCGAGATGGGGGAGATCGAGCGGGTCGAGGGGATGCTGTCCCGCGAACTCGCGCAGAGGACGCTGCGCATCTCTCACATGTACTCCACGATGACCCGCGTGCGCGTGCTCTCGTGGCGAGGGCGATACGACGAGGCGGCCGAGATCCTGCGCGAGTGGCATCCCGCCTTCGAGGAGACCGGTCGTGTCGAGCGGCAGATCTGGTACGACGAGGTGATGATGCGCGTCGCCGTCGCCGAGGGGGGAGGAGACCTCGCAGGTGCGCTCGACGAGGTCCGCGCGATGCTCGCCGATGACGGTCCGGTCTTCCTGCACCAGAGGCGGCTTCTTCTCGAGGCGGGCTGGTTGATCGCCGAGCTCCGGGCGGCGGGTGTCGACGTCAGCGAGGCGAGTGACGAAGTCCGAGCGGCGTGGCTCGCCCAGCCGGGTCAGCTGCTCGGCGACACGTGGTGGTCGATTCTCGAGTCGCTGCTGTCGCCGTCGGCACCGAGCCTGCGAGAAGCCGTCGAACTCGCCGACGGCGACGACGTGCCCGTGACGTTCCGCCTCATCACCCGGCTCGAGCTCGCCCGGTTGCTGGTCGATGCCGGCGATCGCTCCGAGGCGACGGCGGTGCTCGCCCATGCGATGAACGAGGCCGAACGCCTCGGGCACGTTCCCCTCACCCGGACGATCGGTGCGTTCGCGGCTGCGGCGGGCCTCGCGGCGGCCCCGGCGAGCGCGCAGAGCGCGGAAGAGTCCGACCCGCTCACGGCCCGCGAACGGCAGGTTCTCGACCTGATCGCCGAGGGTCTGAGCAATCGTCAGATCGGCGAGCGGCTCTTCATCAGCGTCAAGACGGTGAGCGTTCACGTGTCGGCCGTGTTGCGAAAACTCGGCGTCAGCACGCGCACTGAGGCGGCGGTCCTGCAAAAGAATCCGAACTTCGGGGTTTCACGTCAGGATGCCGTGGTACGTTGAGCTTGCGCGTATGTCGGACGTTCCGTCACGGCGCAGGCCGCGCAAGCGGCCGTTTGAAAAAGAAAGTAGAAAACACATGGCCACTGGCACTGTGAAATGGTTCAACGCTGAAAAGGGCTTCGGCTTCATCGCTCCCGATGACGGCACGGACGACCTTTTCGCCCACTACTCGGCAATCACCGGCTCCGGTTTCAAGGAGCTCCGTGAGAACCAGAAGGTCGAATTCGACGCTGAGCGTGGCCCCAAGGGCATGCAGGCTGCGAACATCCGCGCTCTCTGAGCGCGAGCAGACTTCCTGAAGCCGGTCGGATCCTCACGGATCCGGCCGGCTTTCTCTATGCCCGAGCGCTTTCCGAGACGGGCGTGATGCGGTGCGGGGTCAATAATGCATCTGAGGGCGCGTGCGGGGTCAATAAAGCATCCGAATCGGGCGTGGGGGATGCGTTTTTGACCCCGCACGCGCGGACTGGCTGCTGACCGCTGCGGCGTCGAGCCTGCATCCGGACATGCGTTTTCGACCAGGCACGCGCGGGATGGACGCCGCCCGGCGCCCGGACCCGAGATGAGGCTTGCCTAACTTTCTGTTAGATTAGGCCAGGCTTACCAAAGCCTGGCGCCCCTCCGCGCCGCACCCCCTCATCCCAACCCGAAGGGAATGCCTGTGCGCACCTCTCGTCTTCTCGCCGCCGGTGTCGCCGCGGCCCTCGCCGTCGGCCTCACCGCCTGCGCGACGCCGTCGAACGACTCGACCTCCGACTCCGCCGGCGGAAACCCCGCCGATGACAGTGCCTTCCCCGTCACGATCGAGCACGTCTATGGCGAGACCACGATCGAGACCAAGCCCGAGCGCGTCGCGACCGTCGCCTGGGCCAACCACGAGGTTCCCCTCGCGCTCGGCATCGTTCCCGTCGGCATGAGCAAGGCCTCGTGGGGTGACGACGATGACAACGGCATCCTGCCCTGGGTCGAGGAGAAGCTCGACGAGCTCGGCGGCGAAGAGCCCGTGCTCTTCGACGAGTCTGACGGCATCGACTACGAGGCCGTCGCCGACACCGAGCCCGATGTGATCCTCGCTTCGTACTCCGGCCTCACGCAAGAGGAGTACGACACCCTCTCGAAGATCGCTCCGGTCGTCGCGTACCCCGAGGTCGCCTGGGGCACGCCGGTCGACGAGATGATCGAGATGAACTCGAAGGCGCTCGGACTCGAAGCAGAGGGCGATGCCCTCATCGAGGATCTGCACGCCGACGCCGAGGCCGCTCTCGAGGAGAACAGCGCTCTCAAGGACAGGAAGGTCCTCTTCGCCTACATCGACCCGAGCGACCTGAGCCAGGTCGGCTACTACACCGCGATCGACACGCGCCCCGGATACCTGCACGACGACCTGGGCCTTCCTCTGCCGTCCGTCGTCGAGGAGAACGCCGACAGCGACCAGTTCTACCTGACCGTGAGCTCCGAAGAGGCCGACAAGTTCGCTGACGTCGACGTCTTCGTGACATACGGCGACGAGTCGCTCATCGCGACGCTGCAGGCAGACCCGCTTCTGTCGAAGATCCCGGCGATCGCCGAGGGCCGCATCGCGATCCTCCCGGATGCCACTCCGATCGCCGCGTCGGCGAACCCCTCGCCGCTGTCGATCCCGTGGGGCCTCTCCGACTACCTCGGCCTGCTGGCGGCACCGCTCGCCGCGAAGTGACCTTCAGCGTCACCCTCGCGCACTGAATTCCCGTGACCGCTGTCACCCTTCCCATGCCGGGCACCGCAGACCTGCGGCGCCCGGCATGGGCGCGCTCGCTCTGGCTGCTCGTCGGTCTCGGAGTTCTGCTCGTGCTCTGCATCCTGTCGATCTGCTTCGGCGTGCGCTCCGTGAGCATCGACGACATCTTCGCCGCGCTCAGCGGGCAGGATGACACCCTCGCCCAGGCCGCGATCATCAAGCGCTTCCCGCGCACCGTGCTCGCGCTCCTCGTGGGTGCCGCCCTCGCCCTCTCCGGCGCGACGATGCAGGCGGTCACCCGCAACCCGATCGCCGATCCCGGCATCCTCGGTGTCTCGAACGGCGCCTCGCTGGCCGTCGTCATCGGTCTCGCGTTCATCGGCCTCACCGACGCATACAGCCAGATGGCGCTCGCGATCATCGGCGCCGCACTCGCCGCAGCCTTCGTCTACACGGTCGGCTCGCTCGGCCGCGGCGGCGCCACTCCTCTCAAGCTCGCCCTCGCGGGTGCAGCCACGTCGGCCGCCTTCGCCTCGCTCATCAGCGCCATCATGCTGCCGCGCGTCGACCTCCTGCAGGCATTCCAGTCGTGGCAGATCGGGGGCGTCGGCGGCGCCGAATGGCCGCGCATCGCGATCACGGCGCCCGTGCTCGCGCTGGGAGCGCTGATCTGCTTCGTGAGCGCCCGCGGCATGAACTCCCTCGCCCTCGGCGACGACATGGCCAAGGGTCTCGGCGAGCACGTCTTCCGCACGCGCCTCATGTCGGCGCTCGGCGCCGTGATCCTCGCCGGCGCCGCCACCGCCATCGCGGGTCCGATCGGCTTCGTCGGACTCGTCGTTCCGCACGTGTGCCGGATGCTGATCGGCACCGACCACCGCTGGCTTCTGCCGTTCTCGGCCATGGCCGGTGCAGCGCTGCTTCTCGCGAGCGACATCGTCGGCCGCGTGATCGCGCCCTCGTCGGAGGAGATCCAGGTCGGCATCATCACCGCGATCATCGGAGCCCCGTTCTTCATCTGGATCGTCCGCCGTCAGAAGGTGCGTGAACTGTGAGCACCATCGACCGGGCTGCGGCCCAGACTCCTGCGGCATCCGAACGAAGGGGCGGGTCCGTCGCCGCGATCGTCGCCGGCCGTCGCTCACGACACCGCCGCCACGCGGTCGCGACCATCGTTCTCGGCGCGATGCTCGTGGTGCTGTTCGCCGTCGCCCTGATGATCGGCAACACGTTCTATCCGCTCGACGAGGTGATCCGCGTCATCGTGGGCGAGACGGTTCCGGGGGCGTCGTTCACGGTGGGTGAGCTGCGTCTGCCCCGCGCGGTGCTCGCGATCCTCGCCGGGTTCGCGTTCGGCATCGCGGGCGTCTCGTTCCAGACGCTGCTGCGCAATCCGCTCGCCTCGCCCGACATCATCGGCATCTCGAACGGCGCCGGCGCCGCTGCGGTGTTCGGCATCGTGGTGCTGTCGTTGAACGGCCCCGTGGTCTCGCTCCTGGCTCTCGTCGGAGCGATCGTGACCGCGGGCATCATCTACCTGCTGTCGATCAAGAACGGCTTCGCCGGCACACGACTGATCCTGATCGGCATCGGCGTCGCGGCGATGCTGCAGAGCGTCATCTCCTACATGCTGTCGCGCGCAGCGAGCTGGGACATCCAGACCGCGATGCAGTGGCTCACCGGAAGCCTGAACAATGCCTCGTGGGAGCGCGTCATGCCGCTCGCGATAGCCGCGGCGTTGCTGATGCCGCTGCTGCTCTCGCAGGGGCGCGCGCTCGGAGCCATGCAGCTCGGCGATGATTCGGCGTCCGGTCTCGGCGTGCGGGTCAACACCACCCGCCTGCTGTTCATCCTGGGTGCCGTCGCCCTGCTCGCCTTCGCGACCGCGGCCTGCGGCCCCATCGCGTTCGTCGCGTTCATGGCGGGTCCCATCGCCGCCCGCATCACCGGCCCGGGAGCGAACCTGCTGCTTCCGAGCGCGTTCGTCGGTGCCGTGCTGGTGCTCGGCGGCGATCTGCTCGGCCAGTTCGCGTTCGGGGATCGCTACCCGGTCGGCGTGATCACCGGCGTGCTCGGCGCTCCGTATCTCATCTTCCTGCTCATCCGCACCAACCGCTCGGGAGGCTCACTGTGACCGAGGCGCACACTCTGACGGCCGAGTCCGTCACGCTCGCCTACGGCGACCGCACGATCATCGACGGCCTCGACCTCGCGATCGCCCCCGGCAAGATCACGACGATCGTCGGAGCCAACGGATGCGGCAAGTCGACGCTGCTGCGCTCGCTCGCGCGTCTGCTCTCGCCGACCGCCGGCCAGATCGTGCTCGACGGCAAGTCGGTGCACGCGCGCCCCACCAAGGAGGTCGCGCGCATCCTCGGTCTGCTGCCGCAGTCGCCCGTCGCGCCGGAGGGCATCGCCGTCGCCGACCTCGTGGGTCGTGGCCGGCATCCGCACCAGAAGATGCTCGCCCGCTGGAGTGCCCACGACTACGAGATCGTGGCGGACGCCCTCGAGGCGACCGGAACCACCGACCTCGCCGACCGCAGCGTCGACGAGCTCTCGGGTGGCCAGCGTCAGCGCGTGTGGATCGCGATGGCACTCGCGCAGGAGACCGACATCCTGCTGCTGGACGAGCCGACGACGTTCCTCGACGTCGCGCACCAGGTCGAGGTGCTCGACCTGCTCACCGACCTGAGCGTCTCGCGCGGCACCACGATCGTCATGGTGCTGCACGACCTCAACCTCGCCGCGCGGTATTCCGACGAGCTCGTCGCGATGAAGGAGGGCAGGGTGCACGCCACCGGCGCTCCGCAGGATGTCGTGACCGCCCAGCTCGTCGAAGAGGTCTTCGACCTCGCGAACCAGATCACCATCGACCCGGTCTCGGGAAAGCCGATGGTCACCCCGATCGGAAGGCATCATGTCCGCTGAGACGACGACCGAACGCCCCACCTACGTGCTGGCCCGCGCCGAGGTGCGCGCGGTCGAACGGGTGTCGCCGAACTTCGTGCGCGTCACCTTCGGCGGTGACGACCTCTTCGAGTTCGGCACGCCCGGCGACACCTTCGACTCTCGGATCAAGATCGTGTTCCCGCCGGCATCCGGCATCCTTCCCGAGCTCGATCGGGACACCGACGACTGGTGGGGGTCGTTCCTCGCCGTGCCCGAGGACGAGCGCGGATCCATGCGCACCTACTCGGTGCGCGAGCTTCGCGTGACGGATGCCGGCACCGAGCTCGACGTCGATTTCGTGCTGCACCTGGCGCCTGGACTGACGGGCCCCGCGTCGAGGTGGGCCGATGCGGCCGCCGCCGGCCAGGAGCTGTTCATCGTCGGACCGCGTCGAGGGGTCGCTGCGGCGGCCCACGGTGGGGCCGAATACGAGCCCGGCACCGCTGCGTCGGTCCTTCTCGCCGGCGACGAGACTGCAGCTCCCGCGATCGCCCGCATCCTCGAGGACGCCCCGAGCGACCTCCGAGGCTGCGCGTTCATCGAGGTGCCGACTCCCGCCGACATCCTGCGCATCGACGCTCCTGCCGGCGTCGAGGTGCACTGGCTGCCCCGAGATGCGGGCGAGCCCCACGGTGTGCGTCTCATCCCCGCTGTGCTCGAGTACCTCGGCGATGCGGACGCGGCCGACGAGATCGACGTGAAGGACATCGAGTCCGAGGACCTGCTCTGGGAGACCCCCGACTACTCGGGCCTCGGCGAGGAGATCGCGGCGGCGGATGCTCCCGCCGAGCGCTATTTCTGGATCGCCGGCGAGAGCGGCGTCGTCACCACACTGCGCCGTCACCTGGTCAAGGACCTCGGCATCGACCGCTCCCAGGTCGCCTTCATGGGCTACTGGCGCCGCGGCGTCGCGATGCGCGGCTGAGCCGCCTGCTTTCGCGCGGACGTCGCCCCTTGAGTCCTGGAGTTCCGCCACGGCAGAGGTCAGACTGGGCGAATGGAGTACGCCGGAGTAGTGCCGATGGACGCCCCTGACCCGAGCGCCGATTTCGAAGCTCGCCTGCGCGGGCTGTCCTACCCGGTGTTCCAGCTGCGGCCGCAGCCATCGCTCACGCGCATACCGGGTGCCTCGTTCATGGAGATGGGCGCGTCGGCGGCAGCGGGCGCGCCGATGGGACTGGCGGAGTCGTCGGTGTCGCTCACCTACACGCTGTGGAGGAATCCCGACGACCATTCCGACCCGCGCAACGAGATCGAGCTGGACCCCGGCATCCGACGATCGATCGAGGAGGAACCGCCGTGGGGCCGCCCAGCGTGGCTGATCGAGTGGGCTCAGCTGCTCAAGTACCCGATGCTCTGGGAGGCGGTGCGCACCAGCTGGCAGGCGTCGCCCGATCCCGAGCGGCACGCGCTCTCGCAGCAGTTGGTCGACCACGCCAATCACATACTGCGGAACAGATTCCGTGAGGAGCTCGGACTCCCCGACCTGCCGAGCGAGGGTGACGACGGCGGCTGGGAGGCGAAGACATCGGCGGCCAGGGATGCCGTCGTCGCGGTGGATGGCCGGAATCGACCGGGTGTGCAGATCGACACCGATCCCTTCGTCTTCGCGGTGGGTTTCCGCGTCGATGAGAACGTGGTCTGCACTGTCGTCGTGCCGCGCGACAGCCTGCCGATGATCGACCTCGCCATCACGACCTTCGAGTGAGCCGACGGGTGTCCGGCGATTCCAACCGCCTCGTGGCGGGACATGGCCCGGTGGCGCCCGGGGATGCCGCGTCGTAGCATCCCAATGGAATCGTTCGATGACGAGGAGGCCGTCCATGACGCAGCACACGCTCGAGCTTCCGGAGGTCGACCTCGTCTACGACGTGCACGGGCCGCTCCCGACTGCGGATGGTCGTCCTCCGCTGATGATGATCGGTCAGCCGATGGACGCGACCGGATTCCAGGCCCAGGTGGCGCTGTTCGGCGATCGCACCGTGGTGACCTACGACCCGCGTGGCATGGGCCGGAGCACACGCAAGGACGGCGGTGTGACCAACGAACCGGAGACCCAGGCCGAGGACGTCCACGCGATCATCGAGGCGCTCGGCGCCGGCCCGGTCGACATGCTCGCGAGCAGCGGCGGTGCGGTGACCGCACTCGCTCTGGTCACGGCGCACCCGCACGACGTCGCGACTCTGGTCGCTCACGAGCCGCCGATAGACAGCGTGCTGCCAGACGCCGAGGCTGTCCATCGTGCGCGCGTGGCCTACACGAAGGTGTATCAGGACAAAGGCTGGGGTGCTGGAATGGCGGCGTTCATCGTGATGACCTCATGGGAGGGCGAAGTCACGGACGACTATCTCGCTCAGCCTGCGCCTGACCCCGCGGCGTTCGGGATGCCGACCGAAGACGACGGTTCGCGGGATGACCCGTTGCTGTCAGAGCTGTCGTGGGCGGTGCCCCTCTATGTGCCGGACATCGAAGCTCTGAAGGCGGCGCCTACCCGGATCGTGGTGGCGGTCGGGGAGGAGTCGCTGAAGGTCTACACCGGACGCACTGCGATCGCCCTGGCCGAGCAGCTCGGCCAGCAGGCGACGGTCTTCCCCAGTCACCACGGCGGCTTCATGGGCGGCGAATTCGGCTATGCCGGCCAGCCCGAAGTCTTCGCCGCGAAGCTCCGCGAGGTGCTCGACCGATCGCAGAGGTGAGAACGGCGCCTACGCGCTCTCGCGCACCACGAGCTCGGTGTCGAGGATGACCGAGCGGGGGGATGCTCCGGCGATGACCTCGAGCAGCACGGCGACCATCTGCGCGCTGATCTGATCCCAGGGTTGACGCATGGTCGTGATCGGAGGCTCGTGGGTGGCGGCGAGGCCCGAGTCGTCGAACCCGGCGATCGCGATGTCCTCCGGCACGCGGCGTCCGGCACGGCGGGCGGCGGCGATCGCTCCGGCGGCCATCCGGTCGGATGCTGCGAACACGGCGTCGACGTCGTGCTCGAGCATCCTCGTCATGGCGGCCTGCCCTGATTCGTACGAGTAGTCGCCCACCTCGACCAGCGTCTCGTCGAACTGCTCGCCGAGCTCTTCGCGGAAGCCGACCAGGCGGTAGCGCCCGCCGGGGGTGTCGTCGGGGCCCGTGATCATGCCGATGCGGCGGTGGCCCTGCGCCACGAGGTGCGCGGCCATCGTGCGGGCTGAGGCGACTTCGTCGACCGAGATCGTCGAGAGCTCTCGTTCGTGTCCGAGGGGCAGGCCGCAGCAGACGGTGGGGATGCCGACCTCGATCAGCTGGTCGAGCAGCGGATCGGACTCGTGCGATGAGATCAGCATGACGCCGTCGACATGACCGGCGCTGAGGAACTGGGCGACGCTCTCGCGCTCGGCGGGCGTTCCGGCGACGAGCAGCACCAGTGTCATCGCCCGCTGCGCGAGGGCTTCGGCCGCTCCGCGCAGCAGCAGTGCGAAGGTCGGGTCGTCGAACAGCAGCTGCTGCGGCTCGGTCAGCAGAAACGCCAGTGAACCGGCGCGGCCCGTCGCGAGACTTCGCGCGTGATGGTTCGCCGTGTAGCCGGTGGCGAGGATCGCCTCTTCGACGGCCTGCCTGGCATCGGGGGACACCCAGTGCCCGCCGTTGATCACACGCGAGACCGTGCTGCGGGACACCCCCGCCTGCGCCGCGATCTGGCGGATCGTCGGCTTGCGCTTCGCGCTGACATCACTCATCGCCTGTGACTCTACCCACAGCATCCCGTCCAGCGGTAGTCACAGCTGGGACCGGTCTCAGTTCGGTAACGGCGGTTGTGATCGACGGCAGACCTGGGGTAGAACTGAGACCGGTCCCAGTCACTCTCATGAGTCAGGCTGAGACCGGTCCCAGTCGAAAGAGCGACAGCACCCCGGGACACGCACCACGACCGCACCGACCCGATGGAGTGCCGATGACCTCCCCTCACGCCTGGCCCGCACTGAGCGGAATCGCCTATGGCGGCGACTACAACCCCGAGCAGTGGTCGCCCGAGACGTGGCGCGAAGACGTCATCCTGATGCGCGAGGCCGGAGTCAACCTGGTCAGCGTCGGCATCTTCTCGTGGGCGCTCATCGAAGTCGCCGAGGGCGAGTTCGACTTCGCCTGGCTCGACGAGCTGCTCGACCTGCTGCACGCGAACGACATCAAGGTCGACCTGGGCACGCCCACGGCATCCCCGCCGGCGTGGTTCTTCGCGAACCACCCCGACGCCCGCGTGATCGACCGCGAGGGTCGCACGATGGGCTTCGGCTCGCGCGGCATGGCCTCGCACTCGTCGCCGGCCTACCGCGAGGCGATCGTGCGGATCGCGGATGCTCTCGCGGCGCGCTACGCGCAGCATCCGGCCGTCGTGCTGTGGCACGTGCACAACGAGTACGGCGTTCCCATCGGTGAGGACTACTCGCCGAACGCGGTCGCCGCCTTCAGGCTCTGGCTCCAGGAGAAGTACGGCTCGCTCGATGCGCTGAACAGCGCGTGGGGCACCGCCTTCTGGGGTCAGCACTACTCGGCGTGGGAGCACGTCGGTGCGCCCGCCATCGCCCCGAGCGTCGTGAACCCGGCTCAGCGCCTCGACTTCGCGCGGTTCACGGATCACCAGCTGCGTGCGTGCTTCATCGCCGAGCGCGACGCGATCCGCGCGCACGCCACGCAGCCGGTCACGACGAACTTCATGGCGAACCAGAGCTGGACCACAGACCTGTGGGCCTGGGGCCGCGAGGTCGACATCGTCTCTGACGACCACTACCTGTGGGCCGCCGACGAGGACGCGCACATCGGGCTCGCGATCGCAGCCGACCTCAGCCGCTCAGTCGGCGGCGGCAAGCCGTGGATCCTCATGGAGCACTCGACCTCGGCCGTCAACTGGCAGCCGCGCAACATCGCCAAGCGTCGCGGCGAGATGCAGCGCAACTCCTTCACGCACCTCGGCCGCGGAGCCGACGGCATCCTGTTCTTCCAGTGGCGCGCGGGCCGCTCGGGTGCCGAGAAGTTCCACTCCGCGATGCTGCCGCACGCCGGCACCGCGTCGCGGGTCTTCCGGGAGGTCGTCGATCTGGGTGCCGCGCTCGGCCGCCTCGACGAGGTGCAGGGCAGCACGGTGAAAGCCGACGTCGCGATCCTCTGGGACTTCGAGTCGTTCTGGGCACAGGACCTCGAATGGCGCCCCTCCGAAGATGTCACGCACGCCGCCCAGGTTCGCCGCTTCTACGAGCAGCTGTGGCGTGACGGCATCACGGTCGACTTCGCCCTGCCGGGCCAGGACCTCTCGGGCTACCGCCTGGTGGTCGCTCCGGCGCAGTACCTGTTGAGCGCCGCGGATGCCGCGAACCTCACCTCGTATGTCCGCGACGGCGGCACGCTGCTCGTGTCGTTCTTCTCGGCCATCGTCGATGAGAACGACGCCGTGCACGCCGGTGGCTTCGTCGCCCCGCTGCGTGAGGCCCTTGGGCTCACGGTCGAGGAGTTCCTGCCGCTGCGCGAGGGCGAGAGCCACGGACTCGACTGGGTCGATCACGACGGCATCATCGCCGACGTCTGGCAGGAGGACATCGCGCTCGAAGGAGCCGAGGTCATCGCGAACTTCTCGGGCGGACCCGGTGAGGGCGAGCCCGCGATCACGCGTCACCGTCATGGGGCGGGCACCGGCTGGTACGTCGGCACCCGGCTGGATGCGGCGGGAATGCGCGCGCTCCTGCACGAGGTCTACGCGGATGCCGACGTCACCCCGTCGGGTGTCGCCGAAGGCCTCGAGGTCATCACCCGTCACGGCGCCGACGCGGTCTACCGCATCGCCGTGAACCACCGTGATGACGACGTCGAGCTCGAAGCCGTAGGCGTCGAGCTCCTCAGCGGCGCCGAGATCTCGGGTGCCCTGACGATCGCGGCGGGCGGGGTCGCCGTCATCCGCACCTCCCACTGACAGCACGACCCGCACGACCCGCATCACCCTGCACCACCACGAACCACACAGCAACACCCACCCCGGTCGCGATGACGCGCAGCGCATCGTCGGCCACGACAGATAGGAAAACGCATGCGCAAGCACATCGGAGTCGGCGCACTCGCTCTGGCCGCGGCCGTGGTCCTCGCGGGCTGCTCCGCCGGCGCACCCGAAGGCGGCGACGACGCCGCATCCGGCGACGGCGCTGAACTCGTCATCTGGACGGACGCCGAGCGCGAAGCCGCGATCACCGCAGCCGCCGAGGCGTTCGAAGAGGAGACCGGAGCCAAGGTCACCCTCGTTCAGAAGAACTTCGAGGACCTCCGCAACGACTTCATCGCGCAGGTCCCGACCGGCGAGGGACCCGACATCACGGTCGGCGCGCACGACTGGCTCGGCGCGCTCGTCGCGGCCGGTGTCGTCGACACGATCGACCTCGGCGACAAGGCGTCGGAGTTCGAGCAGGTCGCTCTCGACGCCATGACCTACGACGGCCAGCTGTATGCGATGCCGTACTCGCTCGAGACCATCGCCCTCGTGCAGAACGTCGACCTCGTCGGCGCAGAGGCCCCGGCCACCTGGGACGACATGATCGCCAAGGGCGTCGCGGCCGGCACCGAGCGTCCCTTCGTCATCAACACCGGCGGCGAGACCGGCGACGGATACACGATGTACGGACTGCAGACCTCGTTCGGCGCCCCCGTCTTCGTGCAGGACGACACCGGCTCGTACACGAGCGAGGTCGGCATGGGCGGAGCACCCGGCGAGGCGTTCGCCAGCTGGCTCGGCGCCAACGGCTCGAGCGGCACCGGCTACATCTCGACCACCGTCGACTACGACATCAACAACGAGCTGTTCGCGTCGGGCAAGGCCCCGTACACGATCCAGGGCCCGTGGGCCATCAGCGCGTTCGACGGAATCAACGTCGCCGTGAACCCGATCCCCTCTGCGGGCGGCGAGCCCGCAGCCCCGTTCGTCGGCGTGCAGGGCTTCTACCTCTCGAGCAAGAGCAAGAACGCCCTTCTCGCCCAGGAGTTCCTCGTGAACTACCTCGGCACCGAAGACGCGCAGCGTGCCCTCTACGAGGCCGACCCCCGCATCCCCGCGTGGTCGACGCTCGCCGACGAGGTCTCGTCCGACCCGATCACCGCCGGCTTCGTGGCCTCCGCCCAGAGCGGCGTGCCGATGCCGTCGATCCCCGAGATGGGTTCTGTCTGGGATCTCTGGAACGCCGCGCAGGCGCAGATCATCAACGGCGCCGACCCCGTGTCGACGTGGAACACCATGGTCGCCGACCTCGAGACGACTCTCGCGGGTTGACCCGACTTGTGGGGCGTTTCGTCTCGGTCGCTTCGCTCCCTCGCTCAACGAACATTCCCGGTCGTTGAGCGAGCGGAGCGAGACGAAACGCCCCGCCAGACAGGACTGATGACATGACGATCCAGGCACCACCGGCCGAGGCCCCCACCCCCGTGGTGAAGCCCTCGCGCGAATCCCACGCCCGTCGCTTCCGCGGCCTCGGCTGGGGCTTCCTCATCAAGCTCGCCCTGATGGCGTTGGTCAACGCCTTCGGCATCATGACCGCGATCTCGGCCTGGAGTGCCGAGTCGTGGATCGTTCTCGGCGTCGTCGTGCTGCTGGTCATCATCGCCGACTGGGTGTACTTCACCCGCAAGGCGCTGCCGCTGAAATACCTGCTCCCCGGGCTGATCTTCCTGCTCGTCTTCCAGGTCTTCATCTTCGGCTACACGGCGTACATCGCCTTCACGAACTACGGCACCGGTCACGTCGGCACGCAGGAGCAGGCGGTCGAGGCCGCGCTGATCCAGGGCGAGCGTCGCATCGAGGGCTCGTCGGACTACCCGCTCTCGATCGTGCAGCGCGGCGACGAGCTCGGCTTCGCGATCGTCGACGACGACGGCGACGTGCAGGTCGGATCCGCGACCGAACCGCTGACCACCGCATCCGATGCCGAGATCGGCACCACCGGCGCCCCGAGCGAGGTGCCCGGGTGGGAGGTCGTCCCGCGGGCGACCGTGCTGACCGATCCGACACTCGGAGCGACGATCAAGGACCTCAGGGTGCCGGTCTCGGACGACCCGAACGACGGCTCGATCCGCACCCGAGAGGGCTCGACCGGCTCGGTCTACGAACCGACGCTGGTGTGGGATGCCGAGGCGCAGACGATCACCGACACGCAGTCGGGCACGGTCTACACGGCCACGGATCTCGGTGCGTTCGTGGCTGCAGACGGCACGGCGCTGCCGACGGGGTGGTCGGTGAACGTCGGATTCGCCAACTTCCTCAAGCTCTTCACGGATGCGAACCTCGCGGGCACCCTGTTGAGCGTCACGGTCTGGACCTTCGCGTTCGCGATCCTGTCGGTCGTGCTGAGCTTCGCCGTCGGACTCGGCCTCGCGATCGTCTACAACGACCCGCGCGTCAAGGGCCGTCGGTTCCTGCGAGCGCTGTTCATCCTTCCCTACGCGTTCCCCGCATTCATGGCCGCGCTGCTGTTCCGCGGCATGTTCAACGCCGAGTTCGGCGTGATCAACGACCTGTTCTTCTTCGGCTCGCAGATCAACTGGCTCGGCGACCCGTGGCTCACCCGAGCCGCGGTGATCTTCGTGAACGTGTGGCTGAGCTACCCGTACTGGTTCCTCGTGTGCACGGGCGCGCTGCAGTCGCTGCCGGGCGAGACGCTCGAAGCGGCCGAGATCGACGGTGCGAACAAGCTGCAGCGCTTCCGCGCGATCGTGCTGCCGCTGCTGCTCGTGTCGACCGCCCCCCTGCTGATCGCCTCGTTCGCCGTCGCGTTCAACAACTTCACCGTGATCTACACCTTCAACAACGGCGGGCCGGCCATCGCCGGCGCTCCGTACGCACTGGGCTCGACCGACATCCTGGTCTCGGCCATCTACGACGTCTCGGGCGTCTCGGGTGGTGCGGCCGACTACGGCCTCGCGAGCGCGCTGTCGATCATCGCCTTCATCGTGGTCGGTCTCATCTCGGCGCTGAGCTTCCGACAGACCCGCAAGCTCGAGGAGTACCAGTGATGAGTGAGACAAGAGTCATCGTGACCGGTTCATCGAAAGAAGCGGATGCCGCGCGCGCGGGCGCTCGACGGCGTCGGTGGTGGGGCGAGGTCGGGTGGAAGTACATCCTGGCCGCAGGAGTGCTGTTCTTCGCCGCGTTCCCGCTCGTCTACGTGCTGTCGGCGTCGCTCAACCCGAACGGCAGCCTTGCGGCATCCAGCGCTCTGTTCAGTGCGTTCGATCCCGCGAACTACATCGCCCTCGGCGAATCGCGCTACTGGGTGTGGTTCGGCAACACCCTGCTGATCGGCGGCGTGACCGCGGTGGGCTCGGTGCTGATGGGAGCCTGCGGCGCCTATGCGTTCTCGCGCTTCCGCTTCAGCGGGCGGCGCGCGAGCCTCACCACCCTGCTCGTGCTGCAGATGTTCCCGCAGGCGCTGGCGTTCATCGCCATCTTCCTGATGCTGCAGACCCTCGGCGACGTGGTCCCTGCTCTCGGCATCAACTCGAAGATCGCCCTGATCTGCGTCTACCTCGGCGGCGCACTCGGCGCGAACACGTTCCTGATGTACGGCTTCTTCAACACGATCCCCGTCGAGATCGACGAGTCGGCGAAGATCGACGGCGCCAGCCATGCGCAGATCTTCTGGCGGCTCATCATGCCGCTGGTCGTGCCGATCCTCGCGGTCGTCGCCCTGCTCGCGTTCCTCGCGGCGTTCGGCGACTTCATCCTGTCGAAGATCATCCTCACCTCCGAGGACAACTGGACCCTCGCCGTCGGCATGTACCAGTGGGTCTCGAACCAGCTGACCTCGCGCTGGGGGCTCTTCGCCGCCGGTGTCGTCGTCGCCGCCGTGCCCGTGCTCGCACTGTTCTTCTCGCTGCAGAAGTACATCGTCGGCGGGCTCACCCAGGGATCCGTCAAGGGCTGATCCTCTCTTCCGCACCGCTCGAAAGGCCGTCATGCACCGTCGCACGCGTTCCCTTCTCTCCTCCGCCCTGGCCACGGTCACCGCCGTCGCCCTGATCGGCGTCGCGCTGCCGGCGTCGGCCGCGCCATCCCAGGCATCCGTGCCGGCTGCTGTCGCCGCCGCCGAACCGGTGGATGCCGGCATCACCGTCCCACGGGTCGAGAACCTGCCCGACGACTTCATCGGCGGCGTCGACGTGTCGTCGGTGCTGTCTCTCGAAGAGTCGGGCGTCGTGTTCCGAGACTCCGACGGCACGCCGGGTGATCTGTTCGAGATCCTCGCCGACGCCGGGGTCTCCGATGTGCGGGTGCGCGTGTGGAACGACCCGTTCGACGCGAACGGCAACGGCTACGGCGGCGGCGACGTCGACGTCGATCGTGCGATCGAGATCGCGCAGCGCGCGACGGATGCCGGACTCGGCGTGCTCGTCGACTTCCACTACTCCGACTTCTGGGCAGACCCCGCCAAGCAGCAGGTGCCCAAGGCCTGGCAGGGGATGACGGCCGACCAGGTCGCCGCCGAGGTCGGCACCTTCACCCGTGATGCCGTGCGACGACTGGTGGATGCGGGCATCGATCTGCGCATGGTGCAGGTGGGCAACGAGACCAACGGCGGCGTCGCCGGGGTGCGCGGCTGGGACGACATGGCGAAGGTGTTCTCGGCAGGCTCTGCCGCCGTGCGCGCCGAAGCGCCCGACACTCTCGTCGCCGTACACTTCACCAACCCCGAGCGGGCCGGCTTCTATGCCGACGTCGCAGCCCAGCTCGACCGCCGCGACGTCGACTATGACGTGTTCGCGTCGTCGTACTACCCGTTCTGGCACGGCACCCCCGAGAACCTCACGGCGGTGCTCTCGCACGTCGCCGAGACGTACGGCAAGAAGGTCATGGTCGCCGAGACCTCGTGGGCGTTCACGCTCGACGACGGAGACGGCCACGGCAATGTGGTCGACCTGCCGTCCGAGGCGACGCAGTATCCGGTGAGCGTGCAGGGTCAGGCCGATGCGGTGCGCGCGGTCGTGCAGGCTGTCGCCGACGTCGGCGAGGCCGGTATCGGCGTGTACTACTGGGAGCCCGCATGGCTGCCGGTCGGTCCGCCCGCTCAGCTCGAGCAGAACAAGGTGCTGTGGGAGCGCGACGGATCCGGATGGGCGTCGAGCTTCGCCGGCGAGTACGAGCCGCATGATGCCGGCCAGTGGTTCGGCGGATCCGCGTGGGACAACCAGGCGCTGTTCGGGTTCGACGGCACGGCATCCGATGCGCTGAACATCTTCTCCTACGTGCGCACCGGAGCCCAGGCCCCTCGCGCTGTCGAGTCGGTGCGGCCCGTGGCGCTGCAGCTGGTCGAAGGCGATGCGGTCGAGCTGCCCGGCGAAGTATCCGTGCTCTACAACGACGGCTCGTCGGAGCAGCAGACCGTCACGTGGTCGACCGGCGCGGAGTACATCGAGGGCGTCGGCGAGTATGCGATCGCGGGCGTGACCGAAGCGGGACTCGCGGCCTCCGCCACAGTGTCGGTCGCGGCGCGCAACTATCTGCGCAACCCTGGATTCGAGGATGCGGACACGAGCATGTGGAGCGCGACCGGGTCGGGCCTCACCCTGCGAGCATGGGATGACCCTCGGAGCGGCACCCATTCGGCGCACTTCTACGCGGCATCCGGATACTCGTTCGAGCTGTCGCAGACCGTGAGCGGGCTGCCCGCAGGGTCGTACGTCGCACGGGCGTCGCTGCAGGGCGACGGTGAAGGCTCGGACGGGCGGGCTTCGCTGTCGCTCTCGTCGTCACCTGCAGCGGGCCCCGCTGCGGCCTTCGGGTTCGACGGCTGGCGGGTGTGGTCGACGCCGACGACCGAGGCGCTGCAGGTGGGTGCCGAGGGCACGGCGACCGTGCGGATCTCCGCGGCGCTGCCGGCGGGGGCGTGGGGCACGATCGACGATCTCGAGCTCGTGCGCGAACCGATGCCCGGTGCCGACACCACGCAGCTGCGGGAGCGGCGCGACGCGGCTGCGGCTCTCGACCTGACGACGTATGTCGAGTCGTCGACGACCGCCATGCCCGGTGCGATCGCGCGTGCCGACATCGTGCTCGCAGCGACCAGCCCGAGTGAGGATGCCGTGGCAGGAGCCGTGGCGACGCTCGATGACGCCGTCGACGCACTCGTGCGGAAGGACTCGGCGACGGCCGCCCCGGCTCGTGGAGTGCTGTCGCACGACAACGGCCATGACACCGGGCTGCTCGACGGCGACTTCACGCTCACCATGAATCTGTGGTGGGGGCAGAACGCCACCAAGCTGCGAGTGTTCGAGAACGGCGTGCTGATCGAGACGGTGCCGCTGACGTTCGGAGGCACCGCTGCGCAGACGGCACAGGTCGCCGTGACCGGCAAGGCGAACGGCAGCTACGTCTACACCGGCGAACTGATCAACTCGCGAGGCGTGACGGCGGTGAAGCCCGTGACGGTGAAGGTGAAGGATGCGGCTCCCGGCACACCCGTGCTGTCGGCCGACAACTGGGACGGCGACGGGTCGTACACGCTCACCGCCGACATGTGGTGGGGCACGAACGCGACATCGTACCGCCTGTACGAAGACGGTGTGCTGATCTCCGAGGGCGACATGGTCGCGAACAGCCCCGCCGCGCAGCGTGTGACGGTGCCGGTGTCGGGGCGGTCGGTGGGAAAGCACACCTACCGTGTGGAGTTCGTGAACGCCGCGGGCAGTACCGAGAGCAAAGCGCTCACGGTGACGGTCAAGCGCTGACGGCATCCGACTGCGTCCTGAATCCGTGGTCGGGTCAGCACCGGATGCTTCTGTTCGTTGAGCGAGCGGAGCGAGACGAAACGCGGTGAGGATACCGGAGCGTTGAGCCCCTGCATCCTCACCGCGTTTCGTCTCGTCGCTGCGCTCCTCGCTCAACGAACGGAAGGGTGCGTCACTTGCTGAGGAAGTCCTTCAGCGCGGCGTTGACCTCGTCGGCGTGGGTCCAGAGCAGGCCGTGCGGGGCGCCCTCGACCTCGACGTAGGTCGCCGCGGGCACTGCCTGGTGGAACCGGCGGGCGGTGGCGTCGATCGGCAGGATGTTGTCCTTGGTGCCGTGGAGGATCAGCGTGGGCTTGCCGGCATCGCGCACCGCATCCACGTCGCCGCGGAAGTCCTCGATCCACGACGAGACCACGGCGTAGGCGGCGACAGGAGCGCTGCCGATCGCGACGTTCCAGCTGCCGGTGACGGCCTCCTGGCTGATGCGCGAGCCGAGGTTCTCGTCGAGGTTGTAGAAGTTCTTGTAGAAGTCGGTGAACCAGGCGAAGCGGTCGCCCTTGGCTGCGGCCTCGATGCCGTCGAACACATCCTGCGGCACGCCCTCGGGGTTGTCATCGCGCTGCACGAGGAACGGTTCGAGCGAGGCGAGGAACGCGAGCTTGGCTACGCGGTCGTGGCCATACGTGGCGACGTAGCGGGCGAGCTCGCCGGTGCCCATCGAGAAGCCGACGAGCACGACGTCGCGCAGGTCGAGGGTCTCGAGCACCGTGTTGAGGTCGGCGGCGAAGGTGTCGTAGTCGTATCCGGTGCCGACCTTCGACGACTGACCGAATCCGCGGCGGTCGTAGGTGATGACGCGGTAGCCCTGAGCGAGGAGCTCGCGGGTCTGGCGCTCCCAGCTGTGTCCGTCGAGCGGGTAGCCGTGGATCAGGACGACGGGCTGGCCCGATCCCTGGTCTTCGTAGTAGAGCTCGATCGGGGTGCTGTTCTCGTTTCCGACGGTGATGTAACCCATGATCCTGGTCCTTTTCGATCCTGTGAGAACGGTCGTTCTCGGCTGATGTTGTCCACTGTAGAGAACGCTCGTTCTCATGTCAAGTACACTGAGGATATGACGGAGCAAACGGTGCGTGAACAGATCCTCGCGGCGGCGGACGAGCTCTACTACCGCAAGGGATACGCGGCTGTCGGCATGGACGAGCTGAGGGCCGCGGCCGGCGTGTCGCTGCGCCGCCTCTATGCGCTGTTCCCGTCGAAGACCGACATCGTCACGGCTGTCCTCGCCCGCAAGCACGGGGAATGGGAGTCGGGACTCACGGGGGCGGTGGCGGATGCCGGGGCTGACCCGCGCGACAGACTGCTCGCCGTCTACGGGTATCTCGAGGACTGGTTCTGCACCGACGACTTCCGCGGCTGCGCCTTCATCAACGCGTTCGGCGAGCTCGGCGGCACGAACCCCGAGGTGGCCAAGATCGTCCGTGACCACAAGGCCTCCTTCCAGGCGTATATGGCGGGGCTCGTGGTCGCGGCCGGGGCGCCGGCATCGCTCGCCGCGCAGCTGTCGATCCTCGCGGAGGGGGCCCAGAGCACAGCCGCCATCGCGGCCGATCCGCAGGTCGCCGTGCAGGCGCGCAATGCGGCCGAGGTGCTGATCGACGCCGCCGTCGCCGCCTGACCGCGGCGCACTCAAGGGATTTAGCTAGCCTGGCTAGCCTTCTCGGATGTCGGTGTCAAGGCTGGTGTGTTCCCGCGCTCACGCGCGTATGGTGCGAGCATGGAATCCCGGACGCAGGACATCGCCCGCCAGTCGATCATCATCGCCTCGGCCACGTTCATGCTGATAGCCGCGGCTGTGGGGTCCGGCGCCTTCGGTGGCACCTCGGTCAGCGAGCTGCAAGACGGAGCGCTCTCGGCGCAGGGGTCGTATCTCGCCCCGGCCGGCCCCGCCTTCTCGATCTGGTCGCTGATCTACCTCGGCCTCATCGCCTACACGGTGTGGCAGGCGCTTCCGCCGCAGCGGGCGGATGAACGTCAGCGCGCGGTCGGCGGATGGATCGCCGCATCGATGATCCTGAACGGGCTCTGGCTCGTGACGGCGCAGTTCCTGTCTCTTCCGCTGACGGTGCTCGTGATCGCACTGCTGCTCGCCACCCTCGCCCGTGTCATCGTGATCCTCGGCCGCAGCCGTGCCCGGACCTGGCCCGAGCGCATCGTGGTCGACGGAGCGAACGGCCTGCACTTCGGCTGGGTCACCATCGCGACCGTGGCCAACACGACGGCGTGGTTCACGCAGATCGCGCCGGCAGCGTGGGCAGACCAGGCGGAGATCTGGGCGGTCGCCGTGCTCGCCGTCGTGCTCGTGATCGGAGTGGCCAGCGCGCTCGTCACTCGGCGCATCGCCCCCGCTCTCGCGACCGCGTGGGGCCTCGGCTGGCTGGCCGTCGGCCGCCTGACCGGCGAACCCGAGAGCACCGTCACCGCCATCGCCGCGATCATCGTCGCGATCGTCCTCGTCGCCGCAGGCGTCTGGGGAGTGCTGCGCCGCCCGCGCGCCGACATCGCGCTCTGATTCAGCGCTCGGTCGCGAAAAGCCTGTTCTCATGACTGCGGATCAGCTGAGCTTTCACACGACGATCGGTGTTGAGGTCAAGGGCGAGACGTGGAGTTGCGTCGAGATACCCGGCTCCGCCGAGTTCTTCGGAACCGGGAAGACGGTCAGGGTCGACGCCCTGATAGACGATGTGAAGCTCGAGAACGTCGGCGCGATGGTGACCGGTACGGGTGGACACATGGTGTCGCTGAACGCGAAGGCGCGGAAGTCGCTGGGCAAGGACATCGGCGACACCGTCGAGGTCACCATCATGAAGCGTTGATCACGCACACCGTTCACAATTCAGCACAGACTGCGGCCGAACGCCCTGAACCCGTCTATTCCGCCGGCCGCCGCAAGTTCATGCTGAGTTGTGAACCGGGAATGACGAGAACGGCACGCCGGGGTCAGAGGACGAGCCGGTAACCCATCCCCGACTCGGTGAGCAGGTGTGCCGGTGCGCTCGGTTCGGCCTCGAGCTTCTTGCGCAGCTGCGACATGTACAGCCGCAGGTAGCCGGAGTCGGAGACCTGCTCGCTGCCCCAGATCTCCTTCAGCAGATCCTGCCGAGTCACCAGGGCGCCCGGATGGCGGGCGAGATGCTCGAGCATGCGCCACTCGGTGGGCGTGAGATGAACCCGCGTGCCCGCCCTGGTGACGGTCTTCGTCGCGAGGTCGACCACGACGTCGCCGAATCCGACGGTCGACTCGCCGCCGGCCGGCACCGACCGGCGAGACAGCGCCCTCAGCCGCGCGAGCAGCTCGTCGACCTGGAACGGCTTGGTGACGAAGTCGTCGGCTCCCGCATCCAACGCCTCGACCTTGTCCGCTGATCCGGTGCGGCCGGAGACGACGATGATCGGCACGGTCGTCCAGCCGCGCAGCGCCTGGATCACCTCGATGCCGTCGAGCCGCGGCATGCCGAGGTCGAGCATGATGATGTCGGGGTGCGTCTGCGCGGCGGCGGCCACGGCAGCGGCACCGTCAGCGGCCACGACCACCTCGTAGCCGTGGGCGGCGAGGGTGATGCGCAGCGCCCGCACCATCTGCGGGTCGTCATCGGCGATGAGGAGCTTCACTCCGTCTCCTCCTGCGTGAGATCGGGCTCTCCTGCCAGCGGCAGCGAGATGACCATGGTGAGTCCACCGCCGGGGGTGTCCTCGGGTGTCAGGGTACCGCCCATGCCCTCGGCGAATCCGCGCGACAGCGCGAGGCCGAGGCCGAGACCGGTGGTGTTGTCGGTGTCGCCGAGGCGCTGGAAGGGCTGGAAGATGCGGTCGCGATTCTCTGCCGGCACGCCTTTGCCCCGGTCGATGACGCGGATCTCGGCGCGCTCGCCGAGGGTGCTCGTCGACACGATCACCCGACTGTCGGCGGGCGAGTGGCGGTGCGCGTTCGCGATCACGTTCACCAGCACTCGCTGCAGCAGCACCGGATCGGCCGACACCGCCGGCAGGTCGGCGTCCAGTGCCAGCTCCACGTCGTCGGGGCCGAGGCCGAGTTCATCGACCGCCGCCAGCACGGGACCCGCGACATCGAGTCGCATGCTCGAGACGGCGAGCACTCCCGCCTGCACGCGGCTGACGTCGAGCAGATCCGTGACCAGCGACGACAGGGTGGCGAGGCTCTCATCCGCCGTGGCGAGCAGTTCTTCCCGATCGGATGCCGACAGTCTGTGCGCCCCGCGGAGTCCGCCGATCGCGGCGACAGCCGAGGCGAGTGGTCGGCGAAGGTCGTGGCTCACCGCTGACAGCAGGGCACTGCGCACCTGGTCGGTCTCGGCGAGAGCGGCGACCTCGCGCGCTGTGGCACGCAGGTCGGTGTGCTCGATCGCCGCCGCGAGCTGGGCGACGATCGCATCGAGCAGTCGCCGGGCGGGGGTGTCGAGGGGCTCGCCGTGCAGCTCGAGCACGGCGGGAGACGATCCGCCCGCGCCGACCGGAATCGAGGTGGCCCGACCGTCGGGCACGGGTTCGCCGTCGCTCGCCAGCACCTCGCCCTCGGCGGTGAGCAGGCGCACACCGGTGAGGCCGAAGGCCTCGCGCGTGCGACTGACCATCGCGAGCACGGCGTTGTCTCCGCGGAGCACGTTGCCGGCGACCGCGGCGAGGAGTTCGGCCTCGGCGGCGGCGCGCTGGGCCGTGCGGGCTCGCCGTGCGGCCTGGTCGACGATGATGCTGACGAGGATCGCGATGATCACATAGAGCGCGAGGGCGAGCACGTGCAGCGGATGCGCGATCGTGATGGTGAAGATCGGCGAGACGAACAGGAAGTCCAGTGTGATGCCCGAGAGCACCGCCGCGAAGACGGCCGGTCGCAGCCCGCCCACCAGCGCGACGATCACGACGAGCAGCTGGAAGGCCAACACCTCGACGGTGATCGACTCGGGACTGCGGAAGGCGAACATCGCCCACGAGAGCAGTGGTCCGACGATGAGCGCGATCACGAAGCCGAGCAGCTGACGTCGCCAGCCGAGCGCACCGCCGGTGATGCGGGGGAGCGCGGCGCGCCCGCCCGCGGCGGCGTGCGTCACGATGTGCACGTCGATGTCTCCCGAGCGGCGGATGACCTCCGACCCGATGCCGGGTCCGGTGAGCGCGGCCGCGAGGCGACCGCGTCGGCTGACGCCGATCACGAGCTGCGTGGCGTCGGCGCCGTGCGCGAACTCGACGAGCGTGCCGGGGATGTCGTCGCCGATGATCTGGTGAAAGCTGCCGCCGAGCGACTCGACCAGTGAGCGCTGGGCGGCCAGTGCCCCCGGGGTCTCGTCGCGGAGGCCGTCTTGTGCGGCGATGTGCACTGCGAGCAGCTCGCCACCGGCCGAGCGGGCGGCGATTCGGGCCCCTCGACGCAGCAGCGTCTCGCCCTCGGGGCCACCGGTGAGGGCGACGACCACGCGCTCGCGCGCCTGCCAGGTGCCCTCGATGCCGTGGTCGGCGCGGTAGCTGCGCAGCGCACTGTCGACCTCGTCGGCGAGCCACAGCAGCGCGAGTTCACGCAGCGCCGTCAGGTTTCCGAGGCGGAAGTAGTTCGACAGCGCCGCGTCGATCCGTTCGGCCGGGTAGACGAGGCCCGCCGAGAGTCGATCGCGCAGCGACTGCGGCGCCAGGTCGACGACCTCGATCTCGTCGGCGGCGCGCACCACGGCATCCGGGATCGTCTCCTGCTGAGCGATGCCCGTGATCTTCTCGACCACGGCGTTCAGCGACTCGATGTGCTGCACGTTCACGGTCGTGACGACGTCGATGCCCGCGTCGAGCAGCGCATCGACGTCCTGCCAGCGCTTCGCGTTCTGCGAACCGGGGGTGTTGGTGTGGGCGAGCTCATCGACCAGCGCGATCTCGGGGTGCCGGGCGAGAACCGCCTGCAGGTCCATCTCGCTCAGCGGCACGCCTCGGTGCAGATCGGTGCGGCGAGGCACCTCGGGGATGCCGATGGTCTGCGCCGCCGTCGCCGCACGGTCGTGCGTCTCGACGACCGCGATCACGACGTCTCGGCCCTCGTCGAGCAGTCGGCGGCCTTCGACGAGCATCTCGAAGGTCTTGCCGACACCGGGGGCTGCGCCGAGCAGCACGCGGAGTCGGCCGCGCCGCGGCATCCGCTCTGCCGTCATCAGCCCTCCTGCTCATCGAGCGCGAGATTGAGTTCGGCGACGTTGATGCGTTCTTCGCCGAGGAATCCCAGATCCCGCCCTTGAATCCTAGACTCCACGAGGTCGCGCACCTGCTGTTCGGGCAGGCCGCGCTCCTCGGCCACCCGTGGCACCTGCAGCAGGGCGTAGGCGACGCTGATGTGCGGGTCGAGGCCCGAGCCCGATGCCGTCACGGCGTCGGCCGGAACGGCGTCAGGACTCACTCCTTCGCGCTCCGCGATGGCCGCCTGACGCTCGCCGATCGCCGTGACGAGGTCGGGGTTCTCGGGCCCCAGGTTGCTGCCGCTCGAGCCCGCTCCGTCGTAGCCGTCACCGGCGGCAGACGGACGCGACTGGAAGTACTCGGGAAGCGCCTCGCCGTCGGCATCCGTGAAGGACTGCCCGATCAGCGAGCTGCCCTTGTCGTCTGCGAGCGGCGAGCCGTTCGCCTGGAACGGCATCAGCAGCTGGCCGATGCCGGTGACCACCAGCGTGTAGCCGACGCCGAGCACGAGGGTGAGCACGAGCATCGCGCGGATGGCGACGCCGGTGGTGCGGGCCACGGTGCGGGAGGAGGACATGAGATGCCTTTCAAAGAAGTCGGTCGTTGAGCGAGGAGCGGGTGACCTCGCCCGGTCGTTGAGCGAGGAGCGAAGCCCCGAGACGAAACGCGGTGAGTCGCGCTCAGAAGCCGGGGATGAGGGTGATCACGAGGTCGATCAGCTTGATGCCGATGAACGGTGCGATCACGCCGCCGAGGCCGTAGACCAGCAGATTGCGCTGCAGGATCTGCGAGGCGCTCGCCGGGCGATACTTCACTCCTCGGAGCGCCAGCGGGATCAGGAACACGATCACGATGGCGTTGAAGATGATCGCGCTGGTCACGGCGGATGCCGGCGAGTGCAGCTGCATGATGTTGAGCGCCGCGAGGCCGGGGAAGACGCCCATGAACATCGCCGGGATGATGGCGAAGTACTTGGCGATGTCGTTCGCGAGCGAGAACGTCGTGAGGGCTCCGCGGGTGATGAGCAGCTGCTTGCCGATGCGCACGATGTCGATGAGCTTCGTGGGATCGGAGTCGAGGTCGACCATGTTGCCGGCCTCCTTCGCCGCCGACGTGCCGGTGTTCATCGCGACGCCGACGTCGGCCTGGGCGAGCGCCGGGGCGTCGTTCGTGCCGTCGCCTGTCATCGCGACGAGGCGGCCGCCCTCCTGCTCGCGCTTGATCAGTTCGAGCTTCTGCTCGGGAGTCGCTTCGGCGAGGAAGTCGTCGACCCCGGCCTCCTTCGCGATCGCGGCGGCGGTCAGCGGGTTGTCGCCCGTGATCATGACGGTGCGGATGCCCATGCTGCGGAGCTCTTCGAACCGCTCGCGCAGGCCGTCTTTCACGATGTCCTTGAGGTGCACGACGCCGAGCACCTCGCCGATGCCCTCGGCAGGCTTCACGGCGACGACCAAGGGGGTGCCGCCGCTCGACGCGACGCCGTCGGTCAGGGTGGTGAGCTCGGCATTCGAGTCGAGTCCGAGCCAGGCGCTGATCGCCGAGCCTGCACCCTTGCGGATCTGCGTGCCGTCGGGCAGGTCGAGGCCGGACATGCGGGTCTGCGCGGTGAACGGCACGACGACGGCTCCGACCGGCTCCTCGACCTGGATGCCGTGAGACGCGGCCAACGCGACGATCGACGCTCCCTCGGGCGTGGGGTCGGCGAGGGACGCGAGGGCGGCGACGCGCAGCAGCTCCTCGGGGTCGACCCCCGCGAGCGGCAGCACCTCGTGGGCCTGTCGGTTGCCGTAGGTGATGGTGCCGGTCTTGTCGAGCAGCAGGGTGGTGACGTCTCCCGCGGCCTCGACCGCGCGGCCCGACATGGCGAGCACGTTGCGCTGCACGAGGCGGTCCATGCCGGCGATGCCGATGGCCGAGAGCAGGGCGCCGATCGTCGTGGGGATCAGGCACACGAGCAGGGCGATCAGCACCGGGATGCTGACGGGCGAGGCCGCGTACGACGCGATCGGGTTGAGCGCCAGCACCACGACGACGAACACGATCGACAGGCTCGCGAGCAGGATGTTCAGCGCTATCTCGTTGGGGGTGCGCTGACGGCTCGCGCCCTCGACCAGGGCGATCATGCGGTCGACGAACGTCTCGCCGGGCTTCGAGGTGATGCGCACGACGATGCGATCAGACAGCACCCGTGTGCCGCCGGTGACGGCGCTGCGGTCTCCGCCGGATTCGCGGATGACCGGAGCGCTCTCGCCGGTGATCGCCGACTCGTCGACGGTCGCGATGCCCGCGACGATGTCGCCGTCTCCGGGGATCAGCTCTCCCGCCGCGACGATCACGATGTCGTCGCGCTGGAGCTCGGCCGACGAGACGTCGACGGTTTCGGAGCGCTCTGCCGTGGCATCCGCACCGGCGTCGTACCGGACGACCTTGCGTGCCATGGTGCTGGTGCGGGTCTTGCGCAGGCTCGCAGCCTGGGCCTTGCCGCGGCCCTCGGCCACCGACTCGGCGACATTGGCGAACAGCACGGTGAGCCACAGCCAGATGGCGATGCCCCAGGTGAACGGCGCGGGCACCGGGGTTCCGCCCGAGTCGGCGGGGCCTCCGAGGAAGGGCTCGGCGATCGCGAGCACGGTGGTGAACGCGGCGCCGACCCAGACGAGCAGCATCACGGGGTTGCGCACGAGCGAGGCGGGGTTGAGCTTGCGCAGCGCGCCCGGCAGGGCCTGGGTCAGCTGCGCCCAGCCGAATGCTCGGGGCGGTTCGGTCGAGGCGGATGCCGCGGCATCCTGCTGTTCCGACGGCGTCTCGGAGGGTGTGGTGATGAGGGTCATGTCAGACGAGTCCTTCAGCGAGGGGTCCCAGTGCGAGCACGGGGAAGTAGGTGAGTGCCGTGATGATGACCGTGACGGCCGAGAGGAGGCCGACGAACTGCGGTCGGTGCGTGGGCAGCGTTCCGGTGTTCTCCGGCACGCGCTGCTGCGCGGCGAACGACCCGGCGAGGGCCAGCACGAGCACGATCGGCAGGAAGCGGCCGAGCAGCATCGCGATGCCGAGTGCGGTGTTGAACCACGGGGTGTTCGCGGTGAGGCCGGCGAAGGCCGAGCCGTTGTTGTTCGACGCCGAGGTGAAGGCGTAGAGCACCTCGCTCATGCCGTGCACGCCGGGGTTGAGGATGCTGGTCGCCTCGACGTCCGCTCGGATTCCCGGGATCGCGAAGCTCAGCGCCGTGCCGACCAGCACGAGGGTGGGCGTCACGAGGATGTAGAGGCTCGCGAGCTTGATCTCCTTCGGGCCGATGCGCTTGCCGAGGTACTCGGGGGTGCGGCCGACGAGCAGTCCGCCGACGAACACCGCGATGATCGCGAGCACGAGCATGCCGTAGAGACCCGATCCGACGCCGCCGGGGGCGACCTCGCCGAGCATCATGTTGAGCATCGGCATCATGCCGCCGAGTGCCGTGTACGAGTCGTGCATCGAGTTGACCGCGCCGGTCGACGTCAGGGTGCTGGCGCTGCCGAAGAGCGTGGATCCGAGGATGCCGAAGCGGGCCTCCTTGCCCTCCATGGCCGCCCCTGCGAGTTCGGGAGCGCTGCCGCGGCCGGCGAGCTCGAGGGCCGAGAGAGCGAAGGTCGAGATCAGGAAGATCGTTCCCATCACGGCGGCGATCGCGTAGCCCTGGCGGTTGTCGTCGATCATGCGGCCGAACGTGCGGGGGAGTGCGAACGGGATCACCAGGATGAGCAGGATCTGCAGCAGGTTGGTCCAGCCCGTCGGATTCTCGAACGGGTGCGCCGAGTTGGCGTTGAAGAAGCCACCGCCGTTGGTGCCGAGCAGCTTGATGGCCTCCTGCGAGGCGACCGGTCCGCCGGGGATGGTCTGCGTGCCCCCGGAGACGGTGGTCACGTCGGTGAAGCCGGCGAAGTTCTGCACCACGCCTCCCGCGATCAGGGCGATCGCGCCGATCAGGGCGATCGGCAGCAGGATGCGACCGAGCCCGCGGATCAGGTCGACCCAGAAGTTGCCGATCGTGGTCGAGCCGCGACGGGCCAGGCCGCGGATCAGTGCGACGGCGACGGCCAGGCCGACGGCGGCCGAGACGAAGTTCTGCACTGTGAGGCCCGCGAGCTGCACGGTGTAGCCCATCGTCTGCTCGGGCGAGTACGACTGCCAGTTGGTGTTCGCGACGAAAGACGCGGCGGTGTTGAACGCCAGCCCCTCGGGCACGGCCGGGAGCCCGAGCGACTCGGGCAGGAAGCCCTGCAGACGCTGCAGCCCGTAGACGAGCAGCAGGCCGACGACCGAGAACGCGAGGACGCTGCGGGCGTAGGCACGCCACGTCTGCTCGGATGCCGGGTCGACGCCGATCAGACGGTAGATGCCCCGCTCGGCCTTCAGATCACGAGGGGTGCTGAAGACGTGCGCCATGTAGTCGCCCACGGGGCGGTAGAGCAGCACGAGGGCGACGATCAGGACGGCGGCCTGGAGAACGCCGAACCAGAGTTCGGCGTTCATCGAAGAGCCGGCGCCCATCAGAACTTCTCCGGGGCGACGAGAGCCATCACGAGGTAGACGACGGCGGCCACGGCGAGGGCGGCGGCGATGATCTCGAAGACGATCACAGTCGTTCCACCCCCTTCGCGACCAGGGAGACGAGGGCGAACAGCGCGAGAGTCAGCGCGATGTAGATGATGTCGAGCACGAGACTCGATACAACTCCCGTGCGGACCGGCATATGGCGATCCTCACGCTTTGCCTACGGGGGCGTGCGGGATGCATGCGAGTTGCTCACGTTCCGAGGTCGCGTGGACTTTTTCGCGCCTCGATGTCGCATCCCGCCGTCGTCGTTCGTGGTGCAGGTAGGAGGCGACCGTTTCGGGTGGTCTCGCAGATGAGAGGCACGGTGACGACGTGTACAACGATCCGATGATGGCGAGTGTTCTCTACCGGCTGGAGGCAGAGGAGGCAGAGCAGACCATCGAGCGGCGCCGCGTCGCCCTCGAGCATCCCGGCATGATCAGGCGGCCGTCGCTGTGGGCTCGCGCTCGCCGCGTCTGGACGGGCGGCCCTTCTCGCCGACGCCGTGAGCGGCAATGATCATGGTGACGGCTGGTTCGCTGCAGATCCTGCTGGTTCGACCGGATGGAGAGAGCACACATGACGCGATGGGGCGGCGCCCAGGGGTCTCGTCACGGAATGACGCGATGATTGCGGATGCCGGGCGGTCGCGACGCGCTGACATCGACGTGCGCGTCGCCCAGGTGTACCGCGAGGAGTGGGCGAGGATCGTCGCCGGTCTGACGCGGCGCTGCGGTGATCTCGGGCTCGCCGAGGAGATGGCCGCTGAGGCGTTCGCCTCTGCTGTCGAGCGGTGGCCGGCCGAGGGCGTGCCACCGAATCCGGGCGGATGGATCACGACCACCGCCTATCGCAAGGCCATCGATCGGCTGCGTCGGGAGTCGTCCCGCGACGCGAAGCAGCGGGAGGCACTGATGCTGCACGATCCCGAACCGCCCGAGCCGAACGGCGCCATCGACGACGATCGGCTGCGCCTGCTCTTCACGTGCTGCCATCCGGCGCTGTCGCTCGAAGGGCGCGTCGCCCTCACTCTGCGCGTGGTCGCCGGCCTCACGGTCGAGGAGATCGCGCGAGCCTTCCTGATGCAGGAATCCGCTGTGCGGCAGCGCATCACACGAGCGAAGTCGAAGATCAAGACCGCGCAGATCCCCTATCAGGTGCCCGCGCCTGAAGATCTGCGCGTGCGCATCGACGGGGTGCTGGCGGTGCTCTATCTCGTGTTCAACGAGGGCTACTTCGCATCCGGCTCCGAGATGCCGGCGCTCCGCAGCGAGCTGACCACCGAGGCGATCCGGCTCACCAGACTCGTGAGAGAGCTGCTGCCCGACGACGCAGAGGTCGCGGGGATCCTGGCGCTGATGCTGCTCAGCGAGGCGCGCTCTCCGGCCCGGATCACGGCGAAAGGCGAGCTCGTGCGGCTCGATGAGCAGGACCGCGGGCTGTGGAATCGTGAGCTGATCGACGAGGGCCTGTCGCTTCTCGACCGACTGCGCGGGGCGGTTCCCGGTCGCTACACGCTGCTCGCCCAGATCAATGCGGTGCATGCGGCGGCCGTGGATGCTGAGCTCACCGACTGGCAACGCATCGTCGAGCTCTACGAGCAGCTGGAGCGCGTCGACCCGAGTCCGGTCGTCACCCTGGGCAAGGCCGTGGCGATCGCCGAACGGGACTCACCACAGCAGGCGCTGGTCATCGTCGAGTCGCTGCGCGATGCACTGGCGGACTTCCATGGCTTGCAGGTGACTCGGGCCGAGCTGCTGCGCGCGGCGGGCAGACCTGCAGATGCCATGGACGCCTACGACCGAGCGATCTCGTTGGCGAGCAACGACGCCGAGATCGCCCACCTGACCCGGCGCCGCGATGAGATCGCGGTGCCACTCGTGCCCGGACCCTCCGGGACCACGTCGAACGGAGAGAGCAGATGAGCAACAAGTACCTCGTGATCCACATGACCGACCCGACTGGCGGCACGATGCCGCAGGGAGAGGATCAGCGCCTGCTCGAAGACTGGGCCGAGGAAGGCGACGCGGCGGGCCGGCTGGGCGACGGTGCACCCGTAGCAGGCCCTGAGGAGGCGAAGTCCGTGGCTGTGCGAGACGGCAAGGTGCTCGTCACCGACGGTCCGTTCCCCGAGTTCAAGGAGTGGTTCGCGGGCTACGACATCGTGACCGCCGAGTCGATCGACGAGGCCGCGAGCTTCATGGCGACGCATCCGACCGCCGTGATGGGGAGGGTCTACATCTTGCCGGTGGTGAAGCTCCCCTGGGACGCCTGACCACACCCGGCTGACAGGCCGCGTGCCGGACGCTCACCGGATCACACCCTCACCGGATCTACACTCAGCGAGTGAGTGCGACGCGACGGCGGCTGGGAGCAGGGACGATCATCGTCCTGGCGCTCATCGCCGTGGCACTCGTCTGCATCGTCACGGGCGTCCTCCCACCCTCGGATGCCGGGGCGCTCGGTGCCCGCATCGCACCCGTGCTCGGATTCGTCATCGCGATCACGATCGTCGCCGAGCTGGCCCGGGATGCCGCGGTGTTCGACGTCGTCGCTCAGCGTCTGGCTCGGTGGGGGCACGGGCGCGTCATCCTGCTCTGGTTGTCTGTCGTGGTGCTCGCCGTCATCAGCACGGTGTTCCTGTCGCTCGACACCACGGCGGTCATCGTGACGCCGGTCGTGGTCGTGCTCGCGCAGAGCGTCGGCATCCCTCCGCTGCCGTTCGCCCTCGTCACGGTGTGGCTGGCGAACACTGCATCTCTCGCACTGCCCGTCTCGAACCTCACGAACCTGCTCGCGGCACGGTCAATCGGTGACGACCCGCTCGCGTTCCTCGCGCTGAGCTGGGCGCCGACGCTCGTCGGGGTGCTCGTGCCCGTCGTGATCCTCACACTGCGACACCGACGCACGCTCTTCGGCGGGTATCGCGCTCCGACAGGCGGTGACCCTTCCGACCGGGTGCTCTTCTGGGCGGCCTCCGGCATCCTGCTGCTCCTGATGCCCCTGCTCGCAGTGACCCATGACGTCTGGATCCCCGCGACGGTCGCCGCGCTCGTGCTCATCGTCGTGTTCGGCATCCGGCGTCGTCATGTGCTGCGACTCTCGCTCGTGCCATGGCAGGCGATCGGCCTGGCGGCGGCCCTGTTCGTCGTGGTCGAGACCGCGCACGCGAACGGCATCCTCGACGTCCTGTCGGTCCTCGCGACCAGTGGACACGCGCCCGCAGAGCTGCTGCGTCTCTCGGCAGCGGGAGCGCTCGCCGCGAACGGGGTCAACAACCTGCCCGCCTACCTGATCCTCGAACCCACCGCCGGCGACCCGGTCGCGCTCATGGCACTGCTGATCGGGGTGAATCTCGGCCCGCTGATCACACCGTGGGCTTCTCTCGCCACGCTTTTGTGGCACCACAGGGTGGTGTCGCTGGGCGTCGAGATCCGCTGGGGCAGCCTGATGCTCTGGGGTGCGATCGTCGCCGTGCCGACGGTGCTGGTCGCCACTCTCGTGCTCGCGTTCGTCGCAGGCTGAGACCGTTCATCCCGGCGCTGGCCCGGGGTAGGGAAAAGGGCAGCGACGCAGGTCACGGGATCTGGGGGAGGTCCGCAGCACGACATGGGGAGTGTGTGCCGGGTGAGGGTCGCTGCCCTACGCCTCCACGCTACGCACATCTCGCCGGATCCGGTGAAACTTCAGTGCCTGATGTATGGTGCGTGGGCATCACACCGGCATAAAGTGTGCCCGTGGGCGACATCAGCGCATCTCTGCCGATTCGGCCGCGGCAGCTGATCCGCGACCAGGTCTTCGCCACGCTCGCCGAAGAGATCATCTCTGGGCGCATGCAGCCCCTCGAAGAGATCCGCGACCAGGATCTGCAGGCCGAATACGGCGTCTCCCGCACGCCCATCCGCGAGGCCCTGAACCGCCTCGCCGACCTCGGGCTCATCGAAGTCAGCACCAACCGGTTCACTCGCGTCGCCCCGGTCGATCTCGACGCCCAGGCCGACCGGGTCGAGACCGCCGTCGCGATGATCGGATACTGCGCGGTCAAAGCCGTGCCGACCTACACCGACGAACAGGTCGCGTCGCTGCAGGGGCGCATCGACGGTCTGCTCGCCGCCGGCCTGGCAGAAGCCTCCAGCCGTGAGGGGCTCAGCCTCTGGTACGCGCTGTGGGGTGAGATCGTGCTGAGCGCCCACAACCAGACGATGATCGACATCCTCGACGGGCAGCTCGCCCTGCACCTGACCAGAACAGTGCCAGCGCAACCGGTCGCCGCCGAGCTCGTCGACTTCATGCGCACGGGTCTCGAACAGCTGCGCGCGCTGCTCGAGCGACGGGATGGCGTCGGGGTGCGCGAGGTCATCGAACCTCTGTTCCTGAGATCGACGATCGAGCCGCTCCGAGCGGCGGCTGC
This sequence comes from Microbacterium sp. SWDP-B6, assembly GCF_059803615.1. NCBI lineage: Bacteria > Bacillati > Actinomycetota > Actinomycetes > Micrococcales > Microbacteriaceae > Microbacterium > Microbacterium sp. SWDP-B6. Next base: position 61,044 of record NZ_JAPFGV010000016.1, read on the forward strand.
GCTCGCCGCCGTATCTGCCTCCGGCGATCCGACACGCATCGGCCGATCACCCGGGGAATGACATGCCCGACCGGCGGATCGACAAGCTGAACTCCACGCGACTGCTGGGAGGGGTCGAGCAGCCACTGCCCCTCTTCACCTCGAGAGCGGATGCCGTCGTCGACTCGCTCGCGCATTCGATCGAGTCGGGCGAGCTGGCCCCCGGCGACCCCCTGTCGGTCACGGCCCTCGTGCAGCGCCTCAACGTCGCCGCCGGCACCGTGCGATCGGCCCTCGGCGCGCTCGAGGCGATGCACCTGATCGACCACCGGCTCAACAGGGCGTCGGTCGTCGTGACACCGACTCCCGCGTGGTTCGTCGCCGTCGCCGCCGAGTGCTCGGGGCTGTCGATCGCGGCGGCGGACCTGGGCATCGCGCACGCGACCGAGGCGCAGGTCACCGAGTTCGCCGCGAGGGCGGCGACCGTCAGAGAACTCTGGGAGACCGACGACAACGACCAGGTCGTCGGAGCAGAGGGGCTGTGGGAGCTGCTCGACCTGCTCGCGGTGTTCTCGCGCAACCGATACCTGAGCGCCCTGCACGCGTCGAAGAGACCTGCGCTGGTGCTCGGCATCCGCTCGCTCAGCCGACCTCGCAACCCCGCGATGCTGCGATCGGTCGTCGACGTTCTGGTCGCCGCCGCGCGCGATCGCGACCGGCTCGAGGCGACCGACCTGGTCAGAGACCTTTACACCTTCGTGGTCGACGGAGTCACAGACCTCTGACCGTCGACGTCCACTCCTCGGCGAGGATGCCGTAGTTCAGGCCGTCGAGCCACTCGCCCGACCGGTGCAGAGCGGTCTTGCGGCTGAACTCCTCTCGACGCATGCCGAGTCGCTCCATGAGACGCCATGACGGCTCGTTGTCGGCGAAGCATCCGGCGTGCACGCGGCGCAGCCCCAGCGGACCGAAGCAGACGTCGATCACGGCGCGGATCGCCTCGGTCGCATAGCCGCGCCCTGTGTGTTCTGGGTCGAGCACCCAGCCGAGCTCGGCCTCGACGCCCTTCGCCTGATCAGCGACCTCGAGCTGCGCCCACCCGTCGCCGAGCCTGATCATGATGTCGCCGATCGGCACGGGCGCCGCGTCGTCACCTGCAGGCAGCAGCTCGACGATGTGCATCGAGGCGAGCCGCTCGGGGTCGAGGTATCGCTCGCGGAACGCCTCGATCGAATCAGGAGCCAGCCCGAGCCAGCGGTTCACCTCGGGCAGGCGCCGCCACTGCCACATCGCGTCGATGTCGGGTGCGGCCATCGGCCGGATCTGCAGGCGATCGGTGCGGACGGGCCAGACGGCGGTGCGCGGCGAATCGGTCATCACCCCAGCCTATTGAGCCGTCTGATCCGCGACGCGGCGCATCTCGGCTGCGAGGGCCGTGTTCGTCTCGTCGAAACGCCCCGCGATGTTCTCTCGCACCTCGGGCGACTTGTTCTGGCTCAGCTTGGCGCGCGCATCGAAGCGGTCGACGCGCATCCTCAGGCCCACGGTGCCCTTCGCCGCGCGACGCGTGCCGGCTTCATCCTCCGACAGGCTGCGCCCGTGCGGGGTGCCCTTCTCGAAGTGGTCGGTGAGCTGCGCGAGCATGGCGTAGTTCTCCTCCTCGCTGAGGATCTCGGGTGTGCCATAGAGGTGGGCGGTGACGTGGTTCCAGGTGGGCACCAGGTCTCCCGGCGCGTAGAGGCTCGGCGACACGTAGTCGTGCGGGCCCTGGATGATCACGAGGACCTCGTGGGCGCCCAGCTCGTGCAGCTGCTCGTCGGGGCGGCCGAAGTGACTCGCGATCACGATCTCGTGCTCGTCTTCGACCAGCAGGGCGGGATAGTGCGAGGCGACCAGTCCGGTGCTCGCGGGCGACACGAACGTGGCCCACGGGTTGCCGCGGATGAGGCGCTTCACCTCGAGTGGGGCGGTCATCACGTAGCGGGGTGTGTGGCGCATCAGAACTCCTCGTTCAGGGGGTGAGTGGTGGGTCGGGGATGGATCAGTCGGGTGCGCACGGCGAGCGCGGCGCACAGGATGACGGCTATGCCACCCAGTGCGGTGGGCCAGCCGATCTGCTCGTGAAGAAGCAGCGCGGCCCAGGCGATGCTCATCACGGGCTGGACAAGCTGAATCTGGCTGACCTGGGCCATGGGCCCGATCGCGAGCCCGCGGTACCAGGCGAAGAATCCGAGGAACATGCTGACCACGGCGAGGTACGCGAAGGCGAGCCACTGCACCGGCGAGGCGGATGGCGGGTGGGTGAGCGCCGATCCCAGCGTGAGCGCGAGCATCAGCGGCGCCGCGAGCACGAGCGCCCAGGACACGGTCTGCCACGATCCGAGCTCCCGCGCGAGCAACCCGCCCTCTGCGTAGCCGATGGCCGCCGCGAGCACCGCGCCGAACAACAGCAGATCGGCCCAATGGAGTTCGCCCAGGCCGCCGTTCTGCAGTGAGGCGAAGACGGCCGCCGCGGCGGCACCCGCAGCAGCGAACCACCAGAACGCTCGTCCGGGGCGCTCGCGGGTGCGCAGCACCACCATCGCGGCTGTCGCCGCGGGCAGCAGGCCGATCACCACGGCGCCGTGGCTCGCAGGCGCAGCGGTCATGGCGAACGACGTCAACAGGGGGAACCCCGCGACCACGCCGCCGGCGACGATCGCGAGGCGCCACCACTGCGCCGTGGTCGGCGGATGCTGACGTGTCACCGCCAGCGCCAGGGCGGCGAGTGCTGCGGCGACGACCGCGCGGCCGGATCCGATGAACAGCGGCGAGAGGCCGCCGACCGCGATGCGGGTGAAAGGGAGAGTGAACGAGAAGGCGGTGACGCCGAGGAGTCCCCACCAGAGTCCGGGACTCGAGGATAGCGGCGCACGTGGGCGGACGATAACGCTACTCTGTTGTTTCATGAGTCAGGATAGCAGTGACCGGATCGTGGCCGGCCTCCGCCGGTGGATCGCGTCGGCTCCGCCGGGCGCCCGCGTGCCGTCGAATCGCGCCCTCGTCGCAGAGTACGGTGCGAGCCCCGTCACGGTGCAGAAGGCCATGGCGCACCTGGCGCGACTGGGGCTGGTCGAGTCGAGGCCCGGATCAGGCACGTTCGTGCGGGCACAGCGACCACCTCGCGCTGCGGACTACGGCTGGCAGACGTCCGCCCTCGGGGCGCCTCCCGCCCGACTCGCCGGTCTCACCTCGACGCAGCGCACCGTCGCCCCCGATGCGATCGGCATGCACTCGGGGTACCCCGCCGTCGAGCTGCTTCCCGAACGTCTCGTCCGCCAGGCGATCACCCGCGCGGCGCGCACCTCCTCGGCGCTCACCCGTTCACCCGCCGCCGGGCTGCCCGAACTCCAGGCATGGTTCGCCGCCGAGCTCGCGGCATCCGCACCGGCAGACGTCGCTCCAGCATCCGCGAGGGATGCACTCGTCATCGCGGGCAGTCAGAGCGGGCTGAGCTCGATCTTCCGAGCTGTGGTCGGCGCCGGCCAGCCGCTGCTGATCGAGTCCCCCACCTACTGGGGTGCGCTGCTCGCTGCTGAGCAGGCAGGGGTGGTCCTGGTGCCGATCCCGTCGGGCCCCCACGGTCCGGATCCGGATGCCGTCGAGCGAGCCTTCGCCGAGACCGGGGCTCGCGCGTTCTACGCGCAACCCACATTCGCGAACCCGACCGGCGCCAGGTGGCCGGCGGCGACGGGCCTCGCCGTGCTCGAAAGCGTGCGTCGACACGGGGCCTTCCTCATCGAAGACGACTGGGCGCACGATCTGGCCATCGATGGCGATCCGCGGCCGATCGCGGCGATGGACGATGACGGCCATGTCGTCTATCTCCGCTCGCTGACCAAGAGCGTCTCACCGTCGCTGCGGATCGCAGCGCTGATCGCCCGCGGCCCGGCTCGCGAACGCATCCTCGCCGACCGCGCCGCCGAGTCGATGTACGTGAGCGGGGTGCTGCAGGCCGCAGCGCTCGACGTCGTGACCCAACCGGCCTGGCGGACTCACCTCCGTGGATTCAGAGAACAGTTGCGGGCGCGACGGGATCTGCTGCTTTCGAGCCTCGCCGAGCACGCGCCGACGGCGATCGTCGAGACGGTGCCGACCGGCGGTCTCAACCTCTGGGCGCGGCTTCCGGAGGGCACCGATGTCGTCGCAATCGTTCGCGCATGCGAGGCGCGCGGCCTCATCATCTCTCCCGGGTCCGAGTGGTTCCCCGCCGAGCCCTCCGGGTCGTATGTGCGCCTCAACTACGCCCACGCCGACCCGTCGCGTTTCCCGGAGGCGGCAAGAATCCTCGGGGGTGTGCTCGCCGCATCCTGAGCAGCGTCAGCTCTCGGGCGGACCTTCGGGCCGGTGCGCGCGACGCCCGCTCACGACGACCGGACGCCCCGCACGCTCCTGCCCGGGCAGGGGACGCGAGCGCCGTCCATAGATCAGCTCGGACGAGTCGAGCAGCCACGGCACGAGCGTGATCGACACCCCGTGCACGAGCATCAGCTGGTTGGCGAGACGACGCGAGCGCCGGTTGTGGAGGAATGTCTCCCACCAGTGCCCCACGATGTACTGCGGCAGGTAGACCGTGACCACCGACGAGCCGTGCTTCTCGCGGTACTGCGTGATGAACTGGGTCACCGGCTGAGCGAAGGACCGGAACGGCGACTCGACGATCACCAGGGGGATCGGCACGAGGTGGTCGGCCCATTCCTTCTGCAGCTGCGCGGCATCGTCGGATGCCACAGCGACGTGCACCGCCAGCGTCTTGCCGTGCTTCGCGGCGACCGCATAGTCGATGGCCTTGATGACGGGCTTCTGCAGACGGTTGACGAGCACGATCGCCAGGTCGCCCGTCGCGCCGAACTTCGTCGTGTCGTCGATCGCGATCTCGTGCTCGACGTCGCGGTAGTACCGCTTCACGCCCATCATCAGGAACGCGAGCACCGGGATCGCGAAGAACACCAGGTACGCGCCGTGCGTGAACTTCGTGATCGTCACGATCAGCAGCACGGCGACGGTCATTGCGGCGCCCACCGAGTTGATGACCAGGCCGATCCTCGCCGAGCGGCGATCGGATGCCGAGGCGCCGTCGATTCCCGATCCTGACGTCTTCTCGGCCGGTCCGCGCAGGATGCGCCTCCAGTGACGCACCATGCCGATCTGCCCGAGCGAGAACGACACGAAGACGCCGATGATGTACAGCTGGATCAGCGTGGTGAGCTTCGCCTGGAACACCACCAGCACCGCGATCGCGGCGATGCCGAGCACGATCATGCCGTTCGAGAACACCAGGCGGTCACCGCGGGTGTTCAGCGCCTTGGGCGCGTATCCGTCGCGGGCCAGCACCGAGCCGAGCAGCGGGAAGCCGTTGAAGGCGGTGTTGGCCGCCAGCAGCAGCACGCACGCGGTCGCGGCCTGAATGATGAAGAACAGGATGCTGCCGCCGCCGAACGTCGCCGAGGCGATCTGCGCCATCAGGCTCGGCTGCGGGTTCGCGCAGTCGAAGCCGATCAGGTCGCAGGGGTTCTCGGCGTAGTGCACCCCGGTGATCAGCGCGAGTGCGGTGAGACCGGCGAAGAGGCAGGCCGCGATCGAGCCCATCAGCACGAGCGTGGTCTGCGCGTTGCGCACCTTGGGCGTGCGGAAGGCGGGCACGCCGTTTGACACCGCCTCGACGCCGGTGAGGGCCGAGCATCCGCTCGAGAACGCGCGCAGGATCAGGAGGATGACCGCAGCCTGCCCGAGGTCTTCGGAGTGCACGGCGAACTCGGCGCTCGACGCCACCGGTGCATCGCCGAGGAACGTGCGGATGAGTCCCGTCACGATCATGAAGCCCACCGAGCCGATGAACACGTAGGTGGGGATGGCGAAGACGAGCGACGCCTCGCGCACCCCGCGCAGGTTCACGATGATGATGAGGATCACGAATCCGACCGCGAGCTCGACCCGCAGGGGATCGAGCCCGGGCACGGCCGAGATGATGTTGTCGACACCGGAAGCGACCGACACGGCGACCGTCAGCACGTAGTCGACCAGCAGGGCCGCCGCCACGATGACGCCGGGGATCTCGCCGAGGTTCTTCGAGGCGACCTCGTAGTCGCCGCCACCCGATGGGTAGGCCTTGATGAGCTGCCGGTAGCTGAGCACCACGACGATCAGCAGCACCACCACCGCCACCGCGACGATCGGCGTGAACGACAGGAAGGTGAGCCCGCCGATGAGCAGGATCATCACCAGCTCCTGCGGCGCATAGGCGACCGAGCTCAGCGCATCCGATGCGAAGATCGGCAACGCCATCTTCTTGGGGAGCAGCTGATCGTCGACCTGCGCACTCGTCAGCGGGTCGCCGATCAGGATGCGCTTCACGCGAGGAGGAGCGTCGGTGTTGCCGCGGGTTTCTTCTGACACGTCGGGCGACATTACGCCCGCAAACGGCTTCCTCACGCGTTCCTCACGGAATCCCTACGGGTGCTCGAGCGTCCCTAACGGAATCCTCACGGGCCATTGTTGCCGTCAGTCCTGATGGGGGCGGGGCATGTACCACTCGGTGAAGGCGGTCGCCCGCCCCTCCGCATCCAGCCGGACGATCCAGAGGTTCACGTAGTCGCGCTCAGCCGGGTACTTCGTGCGCCCCTCGATCACGACGAACTCGTCGTCCTCGCGCACGATCCACCAGTCGAACGTCCACGTGTCCGGTTCGTCGAGGTCGTCGAGCCAGCCGGCGACGATGTCGGCCCTGCCGACGCGCGGCTCGGCGTCGGGGCTGGTGAGGTAGATCGCGTCTTCACTGAAGAGCGCGGAGATCTGCTGGGGATCGTTCGACTTCCAGGCCTCGACGTACGCCTCGGTCCACTTCTCTCCTGCGCTGGTCATGTCCTCCGTTCTAGACCCGGCCTCCGACATCGTCAAGGTTCTCGACTCCATCGAAGATGCACAGCCACTTCCGATCACGGACGGATAACGTCGAAGGCATGACGTCTCTTCAGGTCACCGACGACGCGATCCAGCAGACTCGGGAGCTCCGCGACGAGTTCCAGCGCTTTCTGCGCGAGTACGAGTTCGGCATGCGGGAGGTCGAGACGAAGATCGGGATCCTGCGCGACGAGTTCACCCACCATCACGCCTACAACCCGATCGAGCACGTCAAGAGCCGGTTGAAGACACCCGACAGCATCGTCGAGAAGATCGCGCGCAAGGGGATCGCCGAGCCGGACTTCGAGCGAATCCGCTCGGAGATCACCGACATCGCGGGCGTGCGTGTGACCTGCAGCTTCGTCGCCGACGTATATCGCCTGTTCGATCTGCTGACTGCTCAGGACGACGTGACCGTCGTCACGGTCAAGGACTACATCGCGAATCCCAAGGACAACGGGTACAAGAGCCTGCACGCGATCATCGAGGTGCCGGTGTTCCTGTCGACCGGAGCTCTGTCAGTGCCGGTCGAGGTGCAGTTCCGCACGATCGCGATGGACTTCTGGGCCAGCCTCGAGCACAAGATCTATTACAAGTTCTCGAATCAGGTGCCCTCGCACCTCGTCGAGAGCCTGACCGACGCGGCCGAGGCCGCAGCCGAGCTCGACAGCCGCATGGAGCGCCTGCACCGCGAGGCACACGGGGTGCCGCAGCGCCAGCTCGCGCCGCCGCCCCCGCCGCACGTCGTGCAGGTCTGACCAGCCGCTCGCGCGATGGGTGCGCAGGCGGTTCGCTCACAATTCAGCATGAGCGCATCGAATGGGCCGGTTCTGGGGGTGTTCTGGCCGTTCTCGCGGCTTTCGTGCTGAATCGTGCACGGCGGCGCACGCGAGGACCGCGGTGTGCCGCCCGCGCGACCGTGTTGCGCGCAGCCGCGCACCCCTGGGAACATCGGCAGGTGGTGAAAACGCAGCAGCCTCCGGTCTCCGACGTCGAGCGAACCCTTGTGGAGCTCCCCGGTCTCGACGATCGCGGACGCCAGCTCTGCGAGTGCGACCACGGTGACGACGAGGCGTACGCCGCCTGCGGCCGCAAGGCCAAATGGCGCGTGACCGTCGACTGCGTCTGCGGCGAGAACCACCCTCGTCGTGTCGAGATCCTGTGCTCCCGATGCCTGCGCACCCTGCGTCAGCTGCAGGACCGCGACACCATCACCGCGCGCCGCCTCTAGCGACAGTTCCCGCGCGCCCATCCGTTCGCGTCTCCGCTCCGAACAAACGCTGACCACACCGTCGGCGGTGCGAAGGAGCAGACCATGGCACAGCGCAGCAAAGACACTCAGCGCAGCACAGGCAGACGATTCATCTTCTGGGCCGCACTCTCGGGTGTGATCAGCGGGGCCGTCTTCCTCGCCACCGCCGAGCTGTTCGCGCTGATCTTCGCGCGCTCAGCGAGTCCGATCCTCGCGGTCGGCGGGTTCGTGATCGACATCGTGCCCCAGCCGTTCAAGGAGTTCGCGATCGCGACCTTCGGCGAGTACGACAAGATCGCGCTGCTGGTCGGTCTCGGTCTCGCGGTGGTGATCGCGTCGGCGATCGCCGGAATCCTGCAGCTGCTCCGTCCCCCGCTCGGCGTGATCGCCCTGGCGGTCGCGGGCGCGCTCTCCACCGCCGCGATCGTGACCAGGGCCGGTGTCACGGCCCTCGCCTTCCTGCCTCCCGTGCTCGGCACCATCGCAGGGTCGATCCTGATCGTCCTCCTGATCCGCCGTCTGAAAACGTGGAAGGCGTCGGCCGTTCCCGTCGCGATGACCGACCGCAAGGGCGAGGGTCTCGCCGTGACCGATCGCGAGACGGTGGGCCAGGATGTCGAGCAGCCCCCGAAGGCGATGGGGCGCCGTCAGTTCTTCGTCCTCGCGGGCATCGCCAGCGCCTCAGCCGTCGTCGTCGGCATCGCCTCGCGTGCCGTGAGCATGACCGTCGCCTCCGTCGCGACGATCCGCGACGCGATCAAGCTGCCCGCGCCGAAGTCGACCGTCACCGTGCCGAAGGGCGCCGAGCTCGACATCCCCGGCCTCAGCACGCTCTTCACTCCCAACAAGGACTTCTACCGCGTCGACACCGCACTGACCGTGCCCACGATCGACCCCAGCACCTGGCGTCTGGTGATCGACGGCATGGTCGATCAGCGGGTCGAGATGAGCTTCCAGGACATCCTCGACATGGGACTCGACGAGTATGCGATCACCCTCACCTGCGTCTCGAACGAGGTCGGCGGCGACCTCGTCGGCAACGCGAAGTGGCTCGGTGTGCCGCTGCGCGATGTGCTGAAGAAGGCCGGCGTGAAGTCGGGTGCCGACATGGTGCTCTCGAAGAGCGTCGACGGCTACACGGCGAGCACGCCTCTGTCGTCGCTCACCGACGACAACATCGACGCGATCCTCGCGGTGGGAATGAACGGCGAGCCGCTGCCCCTCGAGCACGGCTTCCCGGTGCGCATGGTCGTGCCCGGCCTGTATGGCTACGTGTCGGCGACGAAGTGGCTCACCGAGCTGAAGGTCACGACCTTCGACAAGGACGAGGCCTACTGGACACCTCGCGGATACAGCGCCGAGGCACCGATCAAGTTCGCCTCGCGGGTCGACACCCCCAAGGTGGGCCAGGCGGTCGACGCCGGGCGCATCCCGATCGCGGGTGTCGCCTGGGCGCAGACGGTGGGCATCGAGCGCGTCGAGGTGCGCATCGATGAGGGCGAATGGATGCCGGCGACGCTCTCTGCGCCGATCAACGAGAACACCTGGGTGCAGTGGTTCATGGAGTGGGATGCGACCCCCGGAACGCACTACGTGGCCGTACGGGCGATCAACAAGAACGGCGACATGCAGATCGAAGAGCGTGCGCCGATCGCGCCGAACGGTTCGTCGGGCTGGCAGCGCTCGCTCATCCGCGTCGCGTGATGCCGGCGCGTCCTGCCGGATCTCGCCCTAGTGTGGGAGCCATGACGTCGCTCCCCGCCTGCGTGATCACCGTCTCCGACCGATCCTTCGCGGGTGAACGAGAAGATCGGGGCGGCCCCATCGCGGTCGGCCTGCTGAGAGATGCCGGGTGGCACTGCCCCGATGCCGAGGTCATCGCCGATGGTGCCTCGTCGGTCGCTGACGCGCTGCGCCGGGCGGTCGCGCGCGGCGTGAAACTGATCGTGACCACCGGGGGGACCGGCGTGGGCCCGCGCGACGAGACCCCTGAGGGAACCCGTCGGGCGATCACCCGTGAGGTGCCGGGCCTCGCCGAGGAGCTGCGCCGCAGCGGTCTCGCCGACACTCCGCTGTCGGTGCTGTCTCGCGGAGTCGCCGGCATCGTCGACCCCGCCGGAGTCCTCGTGGTGAATCTTCCGGGATCCCCGCGGGCCGTGGCATCCGGGGTTCCCGTCGTGCTGACCGTCGCGAGACACGTGGTCGACCAGGTCGCGGGCGGTGACCACTCGTGAACGAGGTTCGGATCGCTGGGATCTCCGAAGAGCGTCTCGACGTCGACGCACATCTCGCCGCGGTCGATGATCCCGCCCTGGGTGGGGTCACGACGTTCATCGGTCGCGTGCGCGACAACGACCCCGATGCGACGACTGCGGTGGTCGGCCTCGAGTACAGCTCGCACCCCGATGCCGAGTCGACGCTGCGACGCATCGCCGAAGAGGCTGCGGCGGATGCCGTCGGCGATGCGAGAGTGGTGGTGGCCGTGAGCCACCGCATCGGTCGACTCGATGTGGGTGATGCAGCCGTCGTGATCGCGGTCGCCGCCGAGCACCGCGCCGAGGCCTTCGAGGTGTGCCGGGCGGTGATCGAGGACATCAAGACGTCGCTGCCCGTGTGGAAGCGTCAGGTCGAGTCCGACGGCTCCACGTCGTGGAAGGGCATCGGCGGCTGAGCCGACGCCCGAGTCAGCCCCCGGCGAAGGGCGGCAGCACGTCGATCAGCTGGGCGTCGTCGAGCGACCGGTCGTCGTCGCTGCGTACGCCGTCGACCATGACCGCGCATCGCGGCAGGATGTCGACGAGAGCCGGATGCTCCGCCACGACCGCGGCGCGCAGGGCTTCGAGCGACGTCTCATGCCGTTCTTCCGCATCGACGCCTGCCGCCTCGGCTGCGGCGGCGAAGTAGCGCACGCGGGTCATCGCGATTCTCCCTCGCGCACCCAGTCGCCCGAGCGTCCGCCCGACTTCGCGACGATGCGCACGTCTTCGATGACCACAGACCGGTCGAGGCCCTTGATCATGTCGACGATCGCCAGAGCGCTCACCGACACGGCCGTGAGCGCCTCCATCTCGACGCCGGTGCGGTCGGCGGTGCCGACGGTCGCCTCGACATGCACGCCGTCGTCGACGATGTCGAGCTCGATGTTGGCGCGGTGCACACCGATCACGTGAGCGAGCGGCAGCAGGGTCGGCGTCGACTTGGCGGCCTGGATGCCGGCGATCCGCGCGACCGCCAGCACGTCGCCCTTGGGAGCGGAGCCGTCACGCAGCGCGGCGATCACGTCGGTGCTGCAGCGCACGAAGCCGCGCGCGGTGGCGGTGCGGACGGTCGGCTGCTTGCCGGTCACATCGACCATGTGGGCATGGCCGGCCGAGTCGAGGTGCGTGAAGCTCATTCGACCAGCATGACATCGATCGCATCGCCCACGGCGACGGCCTCGACCTCTGCGGGCACGATCGCGAATGCACGCGCTCTGGCGAGACCTCCGGCGAGGTGCGAGCCCGAGCCGCCTGCGGTTGCCGGGCGCACTGTGCGGTTCGCGAGGTCGACGACCGCGGGGAGGTACTGACGGCGGCCGGGAGGGGGCGTCCAGGACGCATCGGCGGTGAAGGATGCGCGGGGGCGATGGATCTCGGTGCGACCCTGCAGCGCGAGCAGCGCCGGCCGCACGAAGACCTCGAACGACACGGCGACGCTCACCGGGTTGCCAGGCAGTCCCAACACGAGGGTGCCGGTGTCGAGCACACCGAACGCCTGCGGCTTGCCCGGCTGCATCGCGACGCTCGCGAACTCGACCTCGCCGCGGCCGTCGAACGCACCGCGGACGGGCTCGTAGGCACCGGCGCTCACACCGCCCGTGAACACGATCACGTCGGCACCGCGCTCGACTGCCGTCGCCGTGACGGTGCGCACGGCCTCGGCGTCATCGGCCACACGGGCGACGAGCACGACCTCGGCGTCGGCATCCGCGACGAGCAGCTCGAGCAGGGGGCCGTTGGAATCGGGGATGCGGCCGCGGGCCGCACTCTCGCCAGGTTCGAGCAGTTCGCTGCCGGTCGAGACGACGGCCACCCGCGGCGCCCGGGTCACGGTCACACTCTCGACCCCGGCGGCGACGGCTGCGGAGAGCTGGAAGGCGCCCAGACGTTCGCCCGCGTGCACCACTGCATCCCCGGATCTCAGGTCCGCGCCGCGGCGACGGATGAAGGCTCCGGCAGCGGCCGGCGCGCGAAGCACCCGCACCTCGCCCAGAGAGTCAGCGAGGCCTCCCGCAGTGTCTTCGAAGGGCACGATCGCATCCGCCGCGGTCGGGGCAGGGGAGCCGGTCATGATGCGCGCGGCCTCGCCTGCCGCGAGCGGCGGGTCGTCCGACACCCCGGCGGGCAGGTCTGCGACGACACGGAGCGTGACGGGGTTCTCTTCGGATGCCGCGGCGACATCGGCGAATCGCACCGCGAAGCCGTCCATCGCGGAGTTGTCGAAGAGGGGGATGTCGTGGGCTGCCGTCGCCGGCTCGGCGAGGGTGCGATGGGCGGCGTCGCGGATCGCCCGTGTCTCACCGGGCAGGGTGCGCACGGCGTCGAGCACGCGAGCGAGCTGCTCCTCGACCGATCGGCGGCCGCCTCCTGCGGCGCTCATGCCGACACCGCCGAGCGGATCGCGATCTCGTGCTGCCTCGAGGTGAGGGCGTCGATCATGGCGAGGCGTCCGAGCAGCGGCTCGCCCGCGCCGGTGATGAGCTTCACGACCTCGGTCGCCAGCATCCCTCCGACCTGCACGCACAGCGCACCCAGCACGCCCACTTGCGCGCAGCTCGGCGGCTCGCCCTCGGTGCCGAGTGGGAAGAGGTCGGTCAGCACGACCGGATCGCTCTCGGGCGGGTTCGACCAGAACACGGTGGCCTGTGCGTGCCACTCCTGCACGGCTCCCCAGACGAGAGGGATGCCGAGGGCCTCGGTCGCGGGCGC
>NZ_JAPFGV010000017.1:0-62654 GCF_059803615.1 Microbacterium sp. SWDP-B6
TCGATCGCCGATGCGATCGACGCGAAACTCGAACAGGGGGAGACCCCTGCAGCCGCCGAGCGCGCCGTCCTCTCCGAGCTCGGCGACCCCGGGATCCTCGCGGCGGGCTACGCCGACCGTCCACTGCATCTGATCGGGCCGAAGTACTACCTCGTCTGGGGGCGGCTGCTCAAGCTGCTGCTGTGGATCGTCCCGGCGTGCGTCTTCGGAGGAGTGGTCCTCGGGCAGCTGCTCGACGGTGCTCCGACCGGCGAGATCATCGGCACCGCAGTCGTCGCGACACTCGGCTCGGTCGTGCACATCGGATTCTGGGTGACGCTGGTCTTCGTGATCCTGGAGCGCGCCGGCACGGACACCGGCGTGAAGTGGAGCGTCGACCAGCTCCCCGAGCCGACGCAGAACGGCGCGGGGCGGGCCGATGCGATCGCATCGATCATCTTCCTGCTGCTCGGCGTGGGCGCGGTGTTCTGGGACGCACTCCTCGGCTTCTTCCCGACCGGCGGTGATCCGATCGCGATCCTCGACCCGGGGCTCTGGCCGTGGGGCATCACGTTCTTCTTCGTGCTGTTCGCCGCAGAGGCGCTGCTGGCGGTCGTGGTCTACGCGAAGCGACGGTGGACGGTCGGTGCTGCGGTGGTCAACACACTGCTCGCCGCGGTCTTCGCCGCCTGGTCGATCACGCTGCTGCTGCAGGGAGCACTGATCAACCCCGAGTTCCTGAGCTTCGTCTTCACCGACAACGGGGTGACCGACGAGACCATGCGGATCCTCACGGTGATCACGGGCTTCTGCCTCATTGCCTTCCCCATCTGGGACATCGTGGACGGATGGATCAAGACGGCTCGCGCCCGCCGACCCTGACTGCAGATCCCAGACGGCGTCGCCTCTTCGGGGCGACGCCGTCTGCGTCTGCAACCCCGGCGGGAATAGGCTGGATGCTGTGACCAGCACATTCGTCTCAGACCTGTTCGACCCGGACGAATGGGTGCTCGCGCCCGGTGCCGAGGACTACACCGACATCACCGCCCACGTCAGCACGGACGGCGGAGTCGCCCGTATCGCGTTCAACCGCCCAGAGGTGCGCAACGCCTTCCGCCCGCACACCGTCGACGAGCTCTACCGCGCGCTCGATGACGCACGGCAGAACCCCCGCATCGGCGCGGTGCTGCTGACGGGCAACGGTCCGAGTCCGAAGGACGGCGGCTGGGCGTTCTGCTCCGGCGGCGATCAGCGCATCCGCGGCCGCGACGGCTACAAGTACTCCGACGACGAGACGACCGTGCACGACCCCGCGCGTGCCGGTCGCCTGCACATCCTCGAGGTCCAGCGCCTCATCCGCTTCATGCCCAAGGTCGTCATCGCGGTGGTCCCCGGGTGGGCGGCGGGCGGCGGACACTCGCTGCACGTGGTCTGCGACCTCACGATCGCCTCGGCGGAGGAGGCGCGGTTCAAGCAGACCGATGCCGACGTCGGAAGCTTCGATGCGGGCTACGGCTCGGCGTACATGGCTCGGCAGACCGGGCAGAAGTTCGCCCGAGAGGTGTTCTTCCTCGCCGAGGAGTACTCGGCGCAGCGCGCGTACGAGGCAGGAGCCGTCAACCGGGTCGTTCCGCACGCCGAGCTCGAACGCGAGGCGCTGAAGATGGCGCGCACCGTGCTCACCAAGTCGCCCACGGCGATCCGGATGCTGAAGTTCGCGTTCAACGCAGTCGATGACGGACTCGTGGGCCAGCAGGTGTTCGCGGGCGAGGCCACGCGTCTCGCCTACGGCACCGACGAAGCGGTCGAGGGCCGCGACTCCTTCCTCGAGAAGCGCGACGCCGACTGGTCGTCGTTCCCCTGGCATTACTGAGCGGATCGAGACGCACATGGTCGCGCTGACGCCGACGGACGCCGAGGACCCGGCCGAGCTGCGCGACGCCCTGGCGCGGGCGCTCGACGGCGGGCCGGCGCTCGGCTTCGGGATGCTCGGTGACGCGCCGCGATCGGTGCCGGACGGCACGGCCGTGGTGATCGCGACCTCCGGCTCCAGCGGCGTCCCCAAGCGTGTGGCATTGAGCGGCGAGGCGCTGCGGGCGAGCGTCGAGGCCACAGCGGCGAGGGTCGGCGGCGGACGCTGGCTGCTCGCGCTTCCGGCCGGTTATGTGGCGGGGCTGCAGGTTCTGGTGAGGTCTCTGATCGCCGGCACGCACCCGGTCGCGCTCGGCGGTCGGTTCTCACCCGAGTCCTTCGCCGATGCGACGCTGTCGATGCTCCGTCCGTCGAGAGGCTCCGCAGCGATCCCCGAGCTGTACACGTCTCTCGTGCCCGCGCAGCTGTCGACACTGCTCGACGCCGCCGACGACCGACCGGTGCGGGCCGCGATGCAGGCCTACCGCGCGATCCTCGTCGGGGGGCAGTCCCTGCCCGAGCCGCTGCGGGAGCGGGCCGCCGATCTCGGTGTCCGGCTCGTCCGCACGTACGGTTCCACCGAGACCTGCGGCGGATGCGTGTACGACGGCGTTCCCCTCGACACGGTCGCGGTGCGCACGGTGGACGGGGAGCTGCGCATCGCCGGTCCGATGCTCGCCGACGGGTACCTCGGCGACGGGGAGCTGACCGCGAAGAACTTCTCGCGCGACGAGCACGGCATCAGGTGGTACCACACCGGCGATCTCGGGCTCTTCGACGATGGAGTGGTGCGGGTGCACGGTCGCGCGGACAACGTGATCGTGTCCGGCGGGATCAACATCTCCCTCGACCGCGTCGAACGGCTGGTCCGCAGCGTTCCAGGACTCGCGGGCGCCGTGGTCGTCGGCGTGCCGGATGAACGATGGGGCGAGGCCTCGGTGATCGTCGCGCCGCGCGGCGAGGTGCTGCGGCGCAGCGAGGCCGAGCAGCTCTCGCACGCGCGGGATCTCGTGGCGGAGGAGCTCGGCAAGCATGCGCGTCCCGTGCGGCTGATCATGGTCGACGAGCTCGCCCTGCTGGCCTCCGGCAAGCCGGATCGCGAGTCGATCAGACGGGCCGTCCTCGAACTGCACTGACGGTCGATTCGGTCGGACGAGGGGTTGTTGCCAGACTGAGGCATGGCCACCTACACGCACGGGCATCACGAGACCGTCCTCCGGTCCCACAGCAGCCGCGACATCTCCAACTCCGCGGAGTACCTCCGTCCGTACCTGACCGAGACCACCGCGCTTCTCGACGTCGGAGCGGGGCCCGGCAGCATCACGGTCGACTTCGCCGGCGTCGTCGCCCACGTGACGGCGACCGAGATCGATGAGAACGCGCTCACACTCTCGCGCGATCTCGCGTCGAGCAGAGGTCTGCACAACGTCGACTTCGCGGTCGAAGACGTGCATGCGCTGAGCTTCGCCGACGACGCCTTCGACGTCGTGCACGCGCACCAGGTGCTCCAGCACGTCGGCGATCCCGTGCAGGCGCTGCGCGAGATGCGCCGGGTCGCGGCACCCGGCGGTGTCGTGGCGGTACGCGACGCCGACTATGCGGGCTTCATCTGGTTCCCCATGCTCCCGGAGCTCGACCACTGGCTCGACCTGTATCGCCGCGCCGCACGAGCAAACGGCGGCGAGCCCGATGCAGGGCGTCGCCTCCTCGCCTGGGCGCGGGCGGCCGGCTTCGACGACATCACGGTGACGACCTCCAACTGGACGTACGCGAACCCGGAGGATCGAGCCTGGTGGGGCGGAATGTGGGCAGACCGCATCCTCGAGTCGGCGCTCGCGCGGCAGCTGGTCGACAGTGAGATGGCGACGTCGAGCGACCTGCAGGCGATCAGCGACGCGTGGAAGCGCTGGGCCGCCGACGGCGACGGGTGGTACCTCGTGCCGCACGGCGAGATCATCGCCCGCGCCTGACGCGCTCCGCGGATGCATCTGCGAGCGGATACATCTGCAGGCGGATGCGAGGCGGACGCCGTGCCGCGTAGCGTGGGGGAGTGATCCGCCCGCTCTCCCGTACGGCGCTCGTGCTCGACATCGTCGGGGCGACGCTGCTCTTCAGCATCCTCACTCCTTTCTCTGTCGTGTTCTACGGTCCGGGGACGATCGGCCAGGGAATCGACGGTGCTGCGGTCGCGGCGATCGTGATCGCGGGCATCCTGATGTTCGGCGGCGTCGCGATCGGCAGGCTCGCTCCCGGGCTCGCTCTCGCCGCGGCCTGGGCAGGGGCGATCGTGCAGATGCTCTCCGGATTCGGGCCGCTGCCGATCGACGTCGCCATCCTCCTCGTGCTCTATGCGACCGCCGCGTGGGGATCGCGGGTCGTGCTGTGGTGGGGGTTCGGCTCGGCGCTGTTCGGCGCCTTCGTGTCAGCGGTCTACCTGGTGGTCGTCACCGGCGTGACCTCCGGAACCAGCGGCTGGGATCAGCTGACCACCGGCACGCTGCTCCTCGTCGTCTCGGTGCTCGCTCTCGGCTTCGCGTGGGTCTGCGGCCTGCTGTGGCGTGTCATCCTCCGCGCCCGACGCACACGGTCCGCCCAGCTGGAGGCGGAGTCGCTCGCGGCAGAGGAGCAGGAGCGAGTGCGAATCGCCCGAGACATGCACGACATCGTCGCGCACTCGCTTGCCGTGGTGATCGCCCAGGCAGACGGGGCAAGGTACGCGGCGGTCGCGAAGCCCGAGATGGCCACCGAGGCGTTGGGAACGATCGCGCAGACCGCTCGCAGCGCCCTGAGTGATGTGCGTCTTCTGCTCACCCAGCTGCGCCACCGACAGGGCGACGGCCCGCAGCCGACGCTCGCAGATCTCGAAGCGCTGTTCGCGCAGGTGCGACAGGCAGGCGTCGAGCCTCGCATCACCGTCGACCCGATGCCTCCCGGCGAGCCGCCGGGGGCGATCCAGCTCGCGGTGTACCGCATCCTGCAAGAGGCGCTCACCAATGCCATCCGACACGGCGACGGGGCGGTCGATGTGCATCTCGCCTGGCTTCCTGATCGCGTCGACATCGAGGTGCGCAACATCGTGGGCAGCGAGCAGCCCCAGATCGGCGTCGGCCACGGAGTGATCGGCATGCGCGAACGGGCTCAGCTCGTCGGCGGTAGCCTTCAGGCGGAGCGTCAGGGCGCACAGTTCGTCGTCGCCGCCTCGCTCCCGATCGGAGAAGTCGCATGATCAAGGTCGTCCTCGTCGATGATCAGGCGCTGTTCCGCGCCGGAGTCCGCATGCTGCTCGCCTCGCAGCCCGACCTCGACGTCGTCGGAGAGGCGGGAGACGGCCGCGAGGGAGTCGCTCTCGTGCGCGCGACTCGACCCGACGTGGTGCTGATGGACATCAGGATGCCTGTCATGGACGGTCTCGCCGCGACCGCCGAGATCCTCGCTCAGCCCGACCCGCCGCGCATCGTCATGCTGACCACCTTCGACCTCGATGAGGCGGCCGCGCGCGCCATCCGTCAAGGGGCGAGCGGATTCCTGCTCAAGGACGCCGATCCCGAGTTCCTCCTCGCCGCGATCCGCACCGTGCACTCGGGGTCGAGCGTCATCGCCGCGTCCGCGACCCGTGAGCTGTTCGAGCACTTCGCCGAGGAGCCGAAGCCGGTGCCCGCGCAGTTCTCCGCGCTCACCGATCGCGAGCGGGAGATCTTCGCGCTCGCGGCCAGGGGTCTGTCGAACTCTGAGATCGCCGCTCGCGAGTACCTCAGCGAGGCGACCGTGAAGACCCATATCAGCCGCATCCTGACGAAGCTCACCCTGCGGGACCGCGTGCAGCTCGTGGTCTTCGCCTTCGAGCACGGGCTCGCCTGACCGGACGAGCGCCCGCGGGATCATCCTTGCGATGTAGACGGATGCGCCGTCAGGGCGACGCGGCGGGGCACCCGCCGTCCGTAGCGTCGAAGGCATGGAGATCACGACCACCGACCTCGGGCTCGCAGCCCGCGTCCAGCACCTCACGAAGACCTACGGATCCGGCGAGGGCACCGTCCACGCGCTCGACGACGTCAGCGTCGGCATCCGCCGCGGGCAGTTCACCGCGATCATGGGTCCGTCCGGTTCAGGAAAGTCCACGCTCATGCACATCATGGCCGGCCTCGACACCCCGACGCAGGGGAGGAGCTGGATCGGCGACACCGAGATCACCGAGCTCGGAGACCTCGACCTGACGATCCTTCGCCGGCGCCGAGTGGGGTTCATCTTCCAGGCGTTCAACCTCGTGCCGACGCTCACCGCCCTCGGCAACATCATGCTGCCGTTCGAGCTCGACGGACGCCGGCCGAGCGCGATCGAGAAGGCGCGCATCGATGGTCTGATCGAGACGCTCGGGCTCGGATCGCGGCTGCAGCACCGACCGCATCAGCTGTCGGGCGGTCAGCAGCAGCGGGTCGCGATCGCCCGCGCTCTCGCCACCGCGCCCGACCTCGTCTTCGCGGATGAGCCGACCGGCAACCTCGACTCGAAGACCGGACGCGAGGTCCTGCAGCTGCTCGCGACCGCGAGCCGGGAGCACGGGCAGTCGATCGCGATGGTCACGCACGACGCGATCGCGGCGAGCTACGCCGACCGCGTGCTGTTCCTCGGCGACGGACGGATCGTCGCCGATCATCCGCGTCAGAGCGCTGAGCAGATCTCGGCCTACATGCTCGCCGCCGAGGTCGCGGCATGAGCGCCGTCATCGACTCTCCGGTCCGCACGGTCGTCGCTCAGACGTCTGCGACGGGTCCGCGCCTGGCATGGCTGCGCGACCGTGGCATGGGAGCCAGCATCCTGGTCGCGACGCTCTCGGCCGCCTTCGGTGTGGTGCTGGTCGAGACCACGGCCTATCTCGGAGCGGTGCTGCAGGCCGACCCGTTCATCGGCGACAGCGAGACGCTCGCGTTCGTGGTCGGGCTGCTCTCGGTGCTCCTCACGGGTGTCGCGATGTACGTCGCGGCCATCGTCACGGCGAACACCTTCTCGACGATCATCGCGGGGCGCACTCGTCAGATCGCGCTGATGCGCCTCATCGGCGCGACTGCGCGCTCGCAGCGGGCGCAGGTCGGCAGGCAGGGCTTCGTGGTCGGCGTCATCGGCGCGGCACTGGGTCTGCTCTCGGGCCTCGCGATCGCAGCTGTCGGGGTGCAGATCGGCTCCGGACTGATCGAGAACGTGCCGACGGGGTTCTCCCTCGCACAGCCGTTCATCGCCCTGCCCGTGATCGGCGTCGCCCTGACCACCTGGGCTGCGGCCTGGGCAGGATCCAGACGCGTGCTCGCCGTCACACCGCTGCAGGCGATCGGCGGATCGGTCGAGCGCAGCCACGAAGAGATGTCCCGCCCCGGGCGTCACATCGGTGCGTGGGTGCTGCTGGGCGCCGGCAGCGTCCTGCTGGCGGCGGGGGTCGTCGTGGGGCTCGCGCATCCCCTCGGAGTGGTCGTCGCCTTCTTCGGTGGACTGCTGTCCTTCACAGGACTCGCGCTCGGAGCGGTGCTGTTCATGCCGCCCGTGCTGCGTCTGGTGGGGCGGATGTTCGGCTCGAGTGCCACCGCACGGCTCGCGGCTGAGAACGCCCTGCGCTATCCGGAGCGCTCCTCACGCATGGCGATCGGCGTGGTGATGGGGGTCACGCTCGTCACGATGTTCGCGGTCGCTCTCGAATCGGTCAAGCAGATGCTGATCGGTCAGGTCGACGGCGAGACGCCCGCCGAGTTCTTCACCCCGTTCGATGCCTTCGCGTCGGTGATGATGGTGCTCGTCGCCGTGTCGGCGGTGATCGCTGCGGTCGGCCTGGTCAATCTCCTGACGATCGGCGTCGTGCAGCGTCGCCGCGAACTCGGTCTCCTTCGTTCGATCGGACTGTCCAACGGTCAGGTGCGCCGCATGGTGCTGCTGGAGGCCGCGCACATCACGGTGGCCGCCACGGTGACCGGGTTGATCCTCGGCATCGCCTACGGGTGGATCGCGGCGCAGTCGCTGCTCGGATCGGTGCCGACCCTGCCCGACTTCGAGCCCGCCGGGCTCGTCGCACCTCGCGTGCCGTGGCTGCCCGTCGTCATCATCGTCGCGGCGACCGCTGTGCTGACCCTGGTCGCTGCTGCGACGCCGACCCGTCTCGCCACGCGGGTGGCGCCGGTCGACGCGCTCGCTGCAGACTGACGGCGGCCGGGCGCCAGCACGCTCTGTGACCGAATCGGTCATCGGAGCGTTCTGGCGTATCCGGTCGCTCTAGGCTGGACGGATGCCGTCTCCGTTCGACCAGTCCACGTATCAGGTGCGCCTCGACTGGGGCGTCGAAGGGCTCGATCGCCTCGCTCCGGCCGACGTCGTCGTGGTCGTCGACGTGCTCCGCTTCTCCTCCACGGTGGCGGATGCGGTCGCCGCCGGGTCCACGGTCTCGCTCGACGACGCACGTGGGTGGTCTCGTAATGGCGCCGCGGTCGCCACCCGTGGCGGCGATGCCGTGGTGCTGATCGGAAGCCTCCGCAACGCCTCGGCGGTGGCGCGAGCGATCGCCACGCTGCAGGATCGCAATCAGGCGCGCACATCGGTGAGCGTGATCGCGGCGGGCGAGGCCGACGCCGACGGTGCAGTGCGGTTCGCAGTCGAAGACCACCTGGGTGCCGGCGCGATCATCGCTGCACTGACCGATCTGGGCATCGACCACACCGCGCCCGACGCGGCCGTCGCAGCCGAGGGGTTCCGAGCGTTGAAGAGGGCGCTGCGCCATATGGTCAGCGCCAGCGGATCGGCTCGCGAACTCGCAGAAGGGGTCGCCGCGAGCGATCGGATGCGGGCTTCCGGCGTGGTCCCGACGACGACGTCGAGCGCTGCCGAGCTCGATGCGATCGATGCCGTGCCCGTGCTGCGCGATGGGGTCTTCGTCGCCTTCGACTGACCGGTTCGTTCCGGCTCGCGACGACGAGATCGCCGGAAGCCCGCGAATGTGTGCTCGCCGGCGTCGCTTCGCGGTGCGGTCGGCAACAGGCCGCGCACTCGGCACGGGTTTCGCCTCGTGCGACGTAGGGTCGTGGCATGAGGTTCGTCCCCGCATTCATCGTCGATGCCGTCCTGGTGCTCGTCTTCGCCGTGATCGGCCGTGCCTCGCACGGCGAGAGCCCCGGAGGGTTCCTGATCACCGCCTGGCCCTTCATCGTCGCTCTGCTGGCGGGGCACGTCGTGGCGGCTCTGCTGCCGGCCCGGCCGCGTCGTCCGTGGTCGCTCGGATGGGGCGCCGTCGTCTGGCTCGTCACGGTCGCGGGGGGACTCCTGCTGCGGGTCGCAACGGGAGACACCGCTCAGATCGCGTTCATCATCGTCGCGACACTCGTGCTCGGAGTCTTCCTCCTCGGCTGGCGCGCCGCGGCGGCGCTCCTCCGCCGGCGCGCCGGGCGCACGAGCGACAGCGGTGCGTCACCCGAACACTCCGACGACGCGGATCCGGTCGATGGAGTCGTGCACGACGAGATCGCCGAACACGAGGTTCAGGTCGAGGACGGGCCACAGGCAGAGTCAGCGCGCGGGGCCGATCCCGAGATGGGAACTCAACCGCGCTGACGGCATCGGTCTTGCGCGATGTGAGGGATGCGGTGTCGATCTCGCACTCGCATCGGTCCTGCCCGACGTGATTCCGACCTCGCAGCGTGTCGACGCTGTCAGCGTGACATCTGGGCGGCGAGCTTCGTGTCGGCCGAGATCTCGCGACGTGTCCAGTCGAAGAGATAACGGGCGTCGTACGAGCGCGAGCAGCGCGCGCACGACGTGGCGCGTGACGGGCGCCGGTGCCGGTACGTGACATGACCTGCGGGGCATCTGCCCACCCACGGCGCGAGCTCGACAGCGGTCTCGCCGTGATGGGTCGTTCCGCCGACATAACCCAGGTCCCGGGCCACGCGCTTCCAGGTCGCGCCGTGCGCGGCCTCATGACCGGCGAGCGCATGCGCCACCTCGTGCAGCAGCACCTGGTGGATCTCGTCGTCTTCGAACCGGGCTGCCAGATAACGCGACACGGTGATGCGTTTCTTCGTGTAGTCGCACTGCCCCGCCCGGCGCTTGGCGTGGTCGAAACCGAACGACCAGCTGTCGTCGAGGTGCATCGTGATCAGTGCTTCGCCCCAGACGCGCACCCGGTCAAGTTCCGCCATGCGATCAGGCTAAGCCATACCGCCGACATCACCGCGTCGGACCGCTCAGCGCCGCGTCAGACCGCTCAGCGCAGCGTGATCCGGCTCGATGCACCGTCAGCCGGCTCGATGCACCGTCAGCCCGCGACGAGCTGGTTCGTACGCCGCCGCTCGGCGGCTTCGATCGCGAGCAGCACCGTCTCGAGCTCTCCGTCCTGGGCTCCCGCTTCACGACGCAGGAAGAGGGACTGCTTGAAGCTCTCGCGGGCCGTCTCGTAGTCGCCGGCTTC
Organism: Microbacterium sp. SWDP-B6; assembly: GCF_059803615.1. Classification (NCBI taxonomy): domain Bacteria; kingdom Bacillati; phylum Actinomycetota; class Actinomycetes; order Micrococcales; family Microbacteriaceae; genus Microbacterium; species Microbacterium sp. SWDP-B6. The sequence continues at coordinate 10,328 of NZ_JAPFGV010000017.1, forward strand.
GTAGGCGTTCTTGCCGTGGTGGTGGTGGGCGAAAGCCGCGATCGAGACCCAGCGCTGCCCTTCCGCCTCGGCTGCGCACGTGGCGAGCTCCTGTGCGGCGGCGGTGTGTGCGCCGCGGTACTGCAGGATCGTGGCGTGCAGCACCCGGGCACGCAGAACGTCCTTGCGGGTTCCGGCCATGCGAGCCTGTCGCACGGCTTCGTCAGCGAGGGGGAGGGCTTCGTCCAGGCGGTCGAGCACCTTCAGCAGCCAGACGCGCTCGAGCAGGGCCGGAAGGCTGCGCTGACCGTCGATCTCCTCCAGCCGTGCCGCACACTCATCGAGATCGACGCGCTCGCGAAGGCTCTCGTGGTCATAGCCTCTGATGAAACTCATTGCTCTCCTTCCGCAGCGTCCCCCGTCAAGTGTGCCTCGCGTCGGCGCCGTCGTCGGGGCGGCACGCCCCGCGTCCTCGCATCCGATCTCGATCGAGGTGCTCAGCGGAGGAACAGCGAGGCATCCGGGCGAGGTGAGGCCACGGCATCCGCATCCGTGACCACGCGTGCACCCTGCACGAACGCGGTCACCTCGGAGCCCTGGGCGATCTTCGCCGGATGCGGTCCGGCGGCCAGCATCCTCGGCAGCCATTCGGTCGGGAGGGGAGCGGCAGACGCTGCGATCACCAGGTTGCCGAACCTGCGGCCCTTGAGCACCTGGGTGTCTGCGAGGACGCCGATCTCGGGAAGCACCTCCGCGATCGTCGCGACCTGACGTCGAGCGAAGGCGAGGCCTGGGCCGTCGGCGACGTTCACGAGCAGCACGCCTCCCGGTGCGAGCAGCTCGGCGAGTTCGCGGTAGAACTCGATGCTGGTGAGGTGGGCAGGCGTCTGGGCGCCCGAGTAGACGTCGGACACGACCAGATCGCAGCTGCCGACGATGGCCGGCGGAAGACGGCGGACGCCTTCGCGGGCGTCACCGATCCGCAGTCTGATCGACGCGCCTCTCGGCAGCGGAAGATGCTCGCGCACGAGTGCGGCCAACGGAGCCTCGAGCTCGATCACCTGCTGCCGCGAACCGGGCCGTGTGGCCTCGATGTAGCGGGGGATCGTCAGCGCTCCCGCTCCGAGGTGCACCGCGGTGAGGGGGCCGCCCGCGAGCTGGTCGATGACTGCGCCCATGCGCACGATGTACTCGAAGTGCAGGTGCGTGGGGTCATCGAGGTCGACGTGCGACTGCGGGGTGTCGTCGACGATGAGCTCGAACCCGGTGGTGAACTCCGACGGCACGATACGGGCGATGCCTCCGTGGTCGAGGCGGGCCTGCGGGTGTTCGGTGTCCTTCGCGCGCGTCCTGCCCATCCTCCGAGACTACGCGCTCACTCCGCCTGGACGCCGACCGAGCAGGTCTCCTGGTCGAGGGTCTGCCCCGAGATCTCCGGGGGGAGGGTCGCCCGCGCCTCCGGCGCCTCGGTCGCCGTCTCGACCGGCTCGTCGACGGGCGGCGGCGTCGCGAGCTCCACGCTCCGATGCGTCGCGACGTCACCGGCGAGCGTGATGGGCTCTCCTGCGATGAGCGCCGCCCAGAGCGGGGCCGCGGCGTCGTAATCGGGTACGACCCTGTCGCTGTCCTCCGGGTCCGTCAGGTTCGGGTACTGCACGAACACGAAGTCCGAGAACTCGACATCCTTCAGGGCGAGCGCCAGCTGTGTGAGGGTCAGGGCGTTGCTCAGCGACTCGCTCGGCACGATGTTGTCGGCGACCGTGTCCATCAGCCGAAGCACCTTCGACGGGTCGGTCAGCGTCTCGGCGCTCAGGATCTTCTTGGCCAGTCGCGACATGTACTGCTGCTGATTCGAGATGCGGGCGAGGTCGCTCCCGTCGCCGACTCCGTGCCGTGTGCGGATGAATGCGAGGGCGCTTGCGCCCGACACCGTGTGCGTGCCGACCGACAGGTCGACACCGGCGAGGGTGTCGTGGATGCCTTCACCCGCGACGCACACGTCGACTCCGCCGATCGCATCGGTGATCGCGATCACGCCGTCGAAGCTGATCTTGGCGGCGAACTCGACCGGCAGTCCGCTGAGATCGGTCACGGTCTTCGCGACGCACGAGACACCGGCGTGCTCGAAGACCTCGTTGATCCGCCCCTTCGACATCGCCGACGCGGTCGAACCGTCTTCCCTCTCGCACTCGGGCACCTCCAGCCCGAGGTCGCGGGGGAACGACACGACGGTGACTGCGCGAGGCGCCGCCGAGACGTGGACCAGGAGGGTCACGTCGTTCAGGGCTCCCTGCTCGCTCTGGGCGCATCGATCGCCGAGGATCTTCGTCGAGACCTCTCCGCACTCGTCCGTCCCGACGATGAGAAGATTGAAGGCCCTGTCGCTCGGGTACGCGCCCAGCGACGGAGGAGCCACGTCCACGTCGTCCTCGAGGGTGACCGCACCTTCGCCGACCCGGTTCAGCACGTCCGCGGCGACGAAGCCCGCCACCGCGACGGACGAGACGAGGATCACCGCCAGGGCGACTCCGAGGAGTCTGAAGAGAGTCGAGAACGCACTGGGCGTAGGAAGATCCGCGTGGCGCGCGACCGTCGAGCGCTTCGCGTCGTCGAGGGCCCCTGACATGCCGTGAGCCTACCCGCGGAGGCCGATGTTACGGCCGCATGACGTTTCCGAGAATAACTTGCAGGGAATTAGTTAGTGATGAATACTTTTTCCTACGTGGTAGGCACCCGATGCCGCCAGGACGTTCAAAGAGGAGATCCCTGATGCACAAGCGCATTCTTCCGGTCATGGCGCTGGGCGCCGTGGCCACACTGGGCCTGGCGGCCTGTGCCGGTGGCGGAGCAGACACCGGCGGAGCCGTCGACGGAGAGGGCCAGGAGCTCACCGTCTGGATCATGAAGGGCACGAACCCTGACGCGACGGCGTTCTACGACGAGGTATCGAGCGCCTTCGAAGACGAGACCGGGGCCACGGTCAAGATCGAGGAGATCCAGTGGGCTGACGCTCACGACCGCTTCGTCACGTCGATCGCCGGCGGCACCACGCCCGACATCGCCGAGACGGGCACCACCTGGACGGCGGAGTTCGCGGACGCAGGTGCCCTGGAGCCGCTCGACGAGTACGTCGACGCTGAGAAGGGCCTGCGCGACGACCTCGTCGAGGGTCTCGCGGTCGCCGGCACCTACGACGAAGAGCTGTACGGCATGCCGTGGTACGCCGGTGTCCGCTCGATCGTCTACCGCACCGACGTGTTCGAGGAGCTCGGTCTCGAGGCTCCGAAGACGTGGGACGACATCGTCGCCGCCGGTGAGGCGATCAAGGCAGCCAAGCCCGACATGCTGCCGTTCCCCGTCGCGGGCGACGCCGAGTTCCAGGTGTACCCCTGGGTCTGGGGCGCGGGCGGCGAGGTCGCGACCCTCGACGGCAAGACCTGGACGAGCGATCTCGACAGCGAGGAGTCGCAGGCCGGCATCGAGTTCTACACCGGACTCGCGACCGAGCACGGCTTCTCGTCGGCCGGCGCCACCACGTGGAAGGAGACGGACCTCCGTGACTCGTTCACGCAGGGGAACGTCGCCATGATGCTCTCGGGCTCGTGGACCCCGAAGGCGCTGATCGAGGCGAACCCCGAACTCGACGGCAAGATCGGCGCGGCAGTGATCCCGGGCGAGGACGGCGGAATCGCTCCGTCCGTGCTCGGAGGCTCGCACCTGTCGGTCTTCAACACGACGAAGAACGCAGACCTCGCGTGGGAGTTCGTCAAGCTGATGACCACGGGCGAGTTCGCCGAGCAGTGGGCTGACGAGACCGGCTACTTCCCGGGCGTCCAGTCGGCGATGGAAGAGGCCCTCGCCTCGACCGACCCGCTCGTCGCTCCGTTCGCACAGCAGATGGTCGAGGGCGGCGCATCCGTGCCCGTCACCCCGAACTTCGGAGCCGTCCAGGCGAAGAAGACCACCAACTCGATGATCCAGGCGATCCTCGGCGGGCAGAAGGACGTCGCCACGGCGACGAAGGATGCCGCAGCCGAGATGACCGAGCTGCTCAACAAGTAAGGCTGTATCCCTTCATGTCGATGGTGCAAGCGCCACTGCCGGCCACGAAGGCGGAGTCCACCTCCGCCTCCGTGGCCGGCGGCCAGCCCCGGCGGCGAGGATTCTCGCTGCTCACGGCCCGCCCCTGGCTTCTTCTCGCTCCCGGGCTGGTCATCCTCGCGGTGCTCATGCTCTGGCCGCTCATCCAGGTCTTCATCTTCTCGCTGCAGGACTACGGTCTGCGCGAGATCAACACGGGCGAGAACAACTGGATCGGCGTCGACAACTACGTCGAGGCGCTCACCAACCCGACGCTGTGGACCGTCGTCCTGCCGAACACCGTCGGCTTCGCCGCTGTCGCCGTGTTCGTCACGGTGGCGGTCGGCACGCTGGTCGCGCTCCTGCTCGCCAAGCTGGGCACGGTCTGGCGCACCATCGTCTCGAGCTGCATCATGGTCGCGTGGGCCATGCCGGCCGTCACCGGCACCTACGTCTGGACGTTCATCTTCGACGCCGACCGGGGCATCTTCAACACCACCCTGCAGAACCTCGGTCTGACGGACGAACCGGTCAACTGGTTCACCAACCAGTGGTCGTTCTACGCGATCGTGCTGCTGAACGTCGTGCACCACGGCTTCCCGTTCGTCGCGATCACGGTGCTCGCCGGTCTCCTCGGCGTCTCGAAGGAGATGCTCGAGGCGGCCGCGCTCGACGGGGCGAACGCCTGGATGCGCTTCTGGAAGATCATCTTCCCGACGCTCAAGCCCGTCTTCTCTGTCGTCATCATCCTGTCGACGATCTGGGACTTCAAGGTCTTCGCGCAGGTCTACCTCATGCCGGGCGGTGGGGGAGGCAACCGGTCGGTGCTCAACCTCGGCGTCTGGTCGTACGTCGAATCCTTCGGCCAGAACCGCTACGGGTTCGGCGCCGCCCTCGCCGTGCTGCTCACCCTCGTGCTGATCGGAATCACGATCGTGTACATCCGCTCCCTGATGAAGGAGGACGAGCTGTGAACCCCCGCCCGTCCGCCATGTCGCGCCTCGGCACCGGCATCGCGATCGCCGCCGTCCTGATCTTCACGCTGTTCCCCGTGTACTGGATGGTCTCCAGCGCGTTCGATGCCAAGGCATCCAGCGGCGGTCAGTCGCTGCTGCCCCAGGAATTCACGTTCGACAACTTCGCCTTCGTCCTCACCGACGGCGGCTTCGGCACCTACCTGCGCAATTCGGCCATCGTGGCCCTGGTGACGGTTCTGGTGAGTGCTCTGGTCTGTCTGCTCGCGGCAGTGGCGGTCGCCCGGTTCAAGTTCAAGTTCCGCACGACCATCCTGATGATGATCCTCGTCGTGCAGATGGTCCCGCTCGAGGCTCTCGTCATCCCGCTCTTCCTTCAGGTCAAGAGCCTCGGACTGCTCAACAGCATCCTCGGTCTGATGGTCGTCTACGTCGCGCTCTCGCTCGCGTTCGGGATCTGGATGCTGCGCGGGTTCGTCGCCGCGGTGCCGGTCGAGCTCGAAGAGGCCGCGTACATCGACGGGGCCAGCTGGTGGCGGATGTTCCGCTCGATCCTGCTGCCTCTCGTGATGCCCGGCCTCGTGGCCACCAGCATCTTCAGCTTCATCACGGCCTGGAACGAGTTCATCTTCGCGATGACGATCCTCGGCAGCGAGACCGACCAGTACACGGTCTCGATCGGTCTGAAGTCCTTCTTCGGTCTGCACTCCAACGACTGGGGCAGCATCATGGCCGCGTCGACGATCATCACGATCCCCGTCATGGTCTTCTTCGTGATCGTGCAGCGTCGCCTCTCGGCAGGCATGGTCGCGGGAGCGGTGAAGGGATGACCGACGAGCTCGTCCGCCTCGCCAACGCGGTGCTCTGGCCGGGGTTCCTCGGCACCGAGGCGCCGGACTGGCTCCTCGCCGAGCTGCGCGACGGCCTGGCTGGAGCGGTGTACTTCAGCCAGAACGTCGGTGATGGGCTGCCTGCCCTGAGCGACGAGATCCTTCGTGCTAACCCGGACGCGCTGATCGGGATCGACGAGGAGGGCGGCAACGTCACGCGCCTCGAGTCGGCGACCGGTTCCACCCTCCCGGGGGCCGCCCAGCTCGGCATCGTCGACGATGTCGATGCGACGAGGGACTCCGGTGCGGAGCTCGCCCGACGGGTCGCCTCGGTCGGCGTCAACGTGGTGCTCGGGCCCGTCGCCGATGTGAACACGGATCCACGGAACCCCGTGATCGGGGTCCGTTCCTTCGGCAGCGACGAAGAACTCGTCGCCCGTCACGTGCAGGCGGCGGTCGACGGACTGCAGAGCAATGCCGTCGCCGCATGCGTCAAGCACTTTCCCGGACACGGCGACACGCATCTGGATTCGCACCACGCGCTGCCCGAGATCTCGCTCGACATCGCCGAGTACGAGCGCGTGCACCTCGAGCCGTTCCGTGCCGCGATCGCCGCGGGGGTCGACGCCATCATGACCGCGCACATCGTCGTTCCGGCGTGGGGGGAGGAACCGGCGACGCTGAATCCCCGGGTGCTCGGGATGCTGCGGGACTGGGGTTTCGACGGTGTCATCATCTCGGACGCCCTCGACATGGCGGCGATCCGCGAGACCGTCGGCATCGGCCAGGGCGCCGCACGTGCCCTGGCGGCCGGCGTCGATCTGCTGTGCATCGGCAACCCGACGAACCGGGGCGAAGCCACGCTCCCCGACCAGGACAGACGAGACTTCCTCGCCGCTCGTGACGGGATCCTCGCGGCGGTGAGCGACGGTTCGCTGCCGCGCGAGAGACTCGCCGCTGCGGCCCAGCGGGTCGCCCGTCTGGCCGAGACCCTCCGCACTCGTGCCACGACCGCGCCTCCCGTCGGCTACGACGGATCGGCGATCGTCCGACGAGCCATCACCGGCGCGACCGCGGATGCCGAAGCGCTCGCGGTGGTCGACGCCCGCCGTCGTTCGACTCTCGCTGTCGACAGCGCGTCCGCGTATGTGGCTCAGACGCTCGCAGCCGACGGCCACCGTGTTCGTGTCGACGTCGCGCGTTCGTCGATCGACGAGCAGGACTCCGCTCTCGAGCGAGCCGTCCTCGCCGAGGGGCTGACGGTCATCCTCCTGGATCGGCCTGACGCCGATGACGCGCAGCGCTCGCTGGTCGAACGCGCCGCTCTGCGCGACCCCGAAGCCGTCGTGGTCAACGTCGGACTCGCGGCCAGGCGGCCACTGCCGCTCCCCGTCGTGGAGGTCGGATCCGCGAGCAGGATCGGTGCTCAGGCCGCCAGAGATCGACTCACCGGCGGGGCTTCGCACCGCGCCGTTCGGTCGCCCGCGAGCGCAGGACCGCCTGACTGAGGCAGGATGACACCGTGGACGACGATGTTCTCGCGCTGGTGCGCCGATCCGTTCCTCGACTGAGTGCTGCAGAAGCACGGGTCGCGGAGACGATCCTCGGTGACCCCACGCTCGTCGTCGATCTCGCCATCAACGATCTCGCGCAGCTCTGTCACACGTCTCTGTCGACCGTGGCCCGGTTCGCGCAGTCGCTCGGCTTCAGCGGGTACCGGGAGCTGCGGGTGGCGGTCGCTCGCACGGTCACGCTCGCCCAGGCGCAGCGGGCGCGTTTCGGCCTCGACACCACGGCGATCGACCCGGACGACGAGCCGTCGGCGATCGCCGCGAAGCTCGCAGCTCAGGAGATCGACGCGATCGAGAAGACGGCGCGCGGGCTCGATGCGGACGCACTCGACCGGGTCGCGAGGGCCGTCGTGGCAGCCCGCCATGTCGATCTGTTCGGGCAGGCGGCCTCGTCGTTGACCGCCCAGGACCTTCAGCAGAAGCTCGCGCGCATCGGCTGTTCGGTCGCGCACTCCGCTGATCCGCATCTGGCCCTCACGACGGCATCGCTGCGGACCTCGGACGACGTCGTCATCGCCTTCTCGCACGGCGGCGAGACCCAGGAGGTCGTCCGCGCCGTCGAGATCGCCCGGGACGCGGGTGCGCTGTCCGTGGCGATCACGAGCGCGCCCGACTCGACGCTCGCGCTCGCCGCCGACATCGTGCTGATCACCTACGCGCAGGAGTCGCCGTTCCGGATGGCCGCGATGTCGAGCCGCATCGCACAGCTGGCGCTGGTCGACATCCTCTTCGTGCGCGTCGTGCAGCACCGGGGCGAACCCGTGGTCATCCCGCTGCAGCTCACGCACGACGCCGCGGCGTCTCGGCGCCGCCGGTAGGGGCCGATCAGTCGATGTGATCGCGGGTGCTGACCAGCGCTCTGGTCGCGATCCTGTGCGCGCGGGCGAGGCTGCCGGTGAGGGAGAGTCCGGTCAGCACGCCGGCGAGGAACCCGGCGGCGAACGCGTCGCCGGCTCCGATGGATTCCACGACGGGGACGTCGAGCGACCTGCTGTCGGTGCGTTCCGCTCCATCGAACGCCACGGCGCCGTCGGGGCTCGTGGCGAGCAGATACCTCGGCTCGGGGAACAGCTCGCGCAGCCGATCCGGCTCGGCGGTGCCGAACACCGACTCTGCGTCGGGTCGAGTGCAGAACGCGATGTCGGCGCGGCGCACGTAGTCCGCGATCACGGCGCGCCCTTCGTCCTGGCGTCCGCGCCAGAGCGCGGGGCGCCAGTTCACGTCGAAGCTGAGCAGCCGACCGTCGCGGGGTGCATCGAACAGCGCATCCTGTGCAGCCCGCGCGGAAGCCGAGAGAGCAGGCGTGATCCCGGAGGTGTGCACCAGCGCCGCCTGAGCCAGAAGGACGGATGCGGCGGGGGATTCGAGGGTCGCGGGCGACAGCGCCGCGGCTGCTGAGCCCGAGCGGTAGTAGTGCATCGTCCCGTCGACCGAGCCGTCTGGGCGAGGCGACAGCTCTTTCACGTAGAGACCGGTCGGGGCTTCGGCGTCGACGTCGACGGCCGAATCGTCGACCTCGTGTCTGCGCAGCTCGGCCGTGAGGAACCGACCGAAACCGTCGTCGCCCACGCGGGACACGACAGCCGTGCGGATTCCTGCCGATGCCAGTGCGATCGCGGTGTTCCACTCCGCCCCGGCGAGCGATCGGTGAAAGGTGCGCACGTCCTCGAGAGGAGCGGCAGTGGCGGGGACGAAAGAGACGAGGCCCTCGCCGACGCAGACGGCGAGAGGAGATGTGTCGGGCACGTTGTGGACATTACCGGATGGGCACGACCACGTAACTTCCGTAACAGGAATGCAACCTGGAGGTGTTTGCATCGGAATGCGCACTGGGTAGCGTCGAGGCATCACCGTTCCGAAGTCGACGATGTCTTCGGGACGCGCACTGTAGCGCTCGACAGGAAGGTCACACAATGCACCACTCAGTCACGCGTCGGCGAGGACTCCTCGCCGTCACCGGAGCCGCACTGGCGGCGCTGGTCCTCTCGGGATGCGTCGCCAGCGAGCGCAGCGACGACGGCGGAGAGGCTGCGGGCGATGTCGACGGCACGTTCGTGTTCGCCGCATCCTCCGACCCGGCCAGCCTCGACCCGGCATTCGCCCAGGACGGCGAGAGCTTCCGCGTCTCGCGGCAGATGTTCGAGGGCCTCGTGGGCACCGAACCCGGCACGGCCGACCCGGCACCGCTGCTCGCCGAGTCGTGGGAGTCGTCGGAAGACGGCATGAGCCACACATTCACTCTGAAAGAGGACGTCACCTTCCACGACGGCACCCCGTTCAACGCCGAGGCCGTGTGCGCGAACTTCGACCGCTGGTACAACTGGACCGGCCTCGCGGCATCAGAGGCGTTCGGCTACTACTACAACAAGCTCTTCAAGGGCTACGCCGACAGCCCGGCGGACGCCGTCTACAAGTCCTGCACCCCTGACGGCGACTACTCCGTCACGATCGACCTGAACAAGCCGTTCGCCGGATTCGTCGCGTCGCTGTCGCTGCCGTCGTTCTCGATGCAGAGCCCGTCGGCACTCCAGGAGTTCGGCGCCGACGACGTGAGCGGCTCCGCCGAGGCTCCCGTGCTCTCCGAGTACGCGATGGGTCACCCGGTCGGCACCGGCCCGTACCAGTTCGACGAGTGGGCGCCGGGCGAGCAGGTCACGCTCAAGGCCTACGACGACTACTGGGGCGAGGCGGGCCAGATCGACGAGATCATCTTCCGCACGATCGACGACCCGACCGCGCGTCGTCAGGCTCTCGAGTCCGGATCGATCGACGGCTACGACCTCGTGGGTCCTGCCGACACCAAGGCGCTCGAGGACGACGGCTTCACCATGGTGTCGCGCCCTCCCTTCACGATCCTCTACCTCGCCTTCAACCAGGCCATCCCCGAGCTGCAGGACCCGAAGGTCCGTGAGGCGCTCTCGTACGCGGTCGACAAGGATGCGCTGATCAGCCAGGTCCTCCCCGAGGGCACCGAGAAGGCGATCGAGTTCGTTCCCGACACCGTCAACGGCTACAACCCCGACGTCACGACCTACGACTACGACCCCGAGAAGGCCAAGTCCCTGCTCGCAGAGGCAGGCTATGACGAGGCCAACCCGCTGAAGCTGACCTTCAACTACCCGGTCAACGTCTCGCGTCCGTACATGCCGGACCCCGAGCAGATCTTCACGGTGCTCTCGTCGCAGCTCGCCGAGGTCGGCGTCGAGACCACCCCGGTCTCGGAGGAGTGGGTCGAGTACCTCGACCGCACCACGGGAACGGCCGACCACGGGATCCACCTGCTGGGCTGGACCGGTGACTACAACGACACCGACAACTTCGTCGGCGTCTTCTTCGGTCAGCAGAGCTCGGAGTGGGGCTTCGACAACCCCGAGCTGTTCCAGAAGCTGAACGAGGCTCGCGGTGTCTCCAACCTCGAGGACCAGACGGCCCTCTACGAGGAGATCAACGAGATGGTCGCGCAGTTCATCCCGGGTGTGCCGATCGCGCACCCGGCGCCGACACTGGCGTTCGACCCTCGCGTCGACAGCTATCCCGCCAGCCCGGTGAACGACGAGGTCTTCACGGACATCGTCCTCACCGAGTAGGTCTGACCGACTGAGATGCCCACCCGGGTCTCCGCGCTCGCCGCGGAGGCCCGGGACCGGCGTACCTTCTGATCAACGGAGACCTCTTGCTGCGCACCATCGGCAGGCGACTGCTTTTCCTCATTCCCACTCTGATCGGCCTCAGCATCCTGCTGTTCGCCTGGGTCAGGGCCCTGCCAGGCGGCCCGGCCGTCGCTCTTCTCGGCGAGAAGGCGACTCCGGAGGCCGTCGCCAGGGTCAACGAACTCTACGGCTTCAACAAGCCGATCCTGGAGCAGTACTTCATCTGGGTCGGCCGCCTCCTCCAGGGCGACTTCGGAACATCGATCCAGACGAACCGGCCCGTGACGGAGGAGTTCTTCCGTCGCTTCCCCGCGACGCTCGAGCTGAGTGTTCTCGCGCTCATCTTCGCGGTCGGCGTCGGCATCCCGCTCGGCTACTGGGCGGCTCGCCGCCACGGCAAGTTCACCGACCACGCGTCGGTGGTGCTGAGCCTCGTGGGCATCACCATCCCGGTGTTCTTCCTGGCCTTCATCCTGAAATACGTGTTCGCGGTGCAGCTCGGGTGGCTTCCCTCGGATGGCCGTCAGAACCCCCGAATAGATGCCACGCACCCGACGGGGTTCTACGTCTGGGACGGCATCATCACCGGCGAGTTCGACGCGTCCTGGGACGCGCTCATGCACCTCGTCCTCCCGGCGCTGGCGCTCGGCACGATCCCGCTCGCGATCATCGTCCGCATCACCAGGGCGAGTGTCCTGGAGGTGCAGAACGCCGACTACGTGCGCACGGGCCGCGCGAAGGGCGTCGGTTCGTCGACTCTGCGCAGTCGCTTCATCCTGCGCAACGCGATGCTGCCCGTGATCACGACGATCGGTCTGCAGACCGGACTCCTCATCTCGGGGGCGGTGCTCACCGAGACCGTCTTCGCGTTCCCCGGCATCGGATCCTTCCTCGCGAGGGCGATCTTCACGCGGGACTTCCCGGTGCTCCAGGGGTTCATCATCTTCATCGCGATCGCCTACGCGCTGATCAACCTGGCGGTCGACGTGTCGTACAGCTTCATCGATCCGAGAGTGCGGGTGCAGTGATGTCCCGTCTCGTTCTCCGAAAGGGGGTGGCGTCATGACCATCTCGCTCCCACCCGCGCAAGGACCATCCGCAGCGAGCGGCGAGGTCGTCGACACCGTCGCCGTCGGCCGAGCAGGGCTCAGAGAGGGCCCTGGCGGATTCTGGCACGATGTGTTCCGCCGCCTCCGCCGCAACCCCACCGCCTGGATCGGCGCCGGCATCGTCCTGGTGTTCATCCTGGTGTCGGTGCTCGCTCCCGTGCTCGCTCCGTATCCCGAGACCGCATTGCCCGGCGCGAAGTTCATCACGCCGACGCACATCCCGGGACCGGGGGAGCTGCCCGAGTTCCCGCTCGGCCTCGACCGCTTCGGCGGCGACGTGCTCTCCAAGCTCATCTGGGGTGCGCAGGCGTCGCTGCTGATCGGTGTCATCTCGACCGCCCTGGGTCTGGTCGGCGGAATGATCCTCGGTCTTCTCGCCGGCACGTTCGGCGGATGGGTCGACACGCTCATCATGCGCGTCGTCGACATCATCCTGTCGGTGCCGAACCTGCTGCTGGCCGTCTCGATCGCCGCGATCCTGGGTCAGACGCCCTTCGCGGTGATGATCGCGATCGGTGCGTCGCAGGTTCCGATCTTCGCGCGCCTGCTGCGCGCGTCGATGCTGCAGCAGCGATCGAGCGACTATGTGCTCTCGGCCCAGACGCTGGGCCTCGGACGCGGTCAGATCACCATGTCGCACGTGCTGCCCAACGCGATCGGCCCGGTCATCGTGCAGGGGACGCTTACGCTGGCGACGGCTGTCATCGATGCGGCGGCGCTGTCGTTCCTCGGTCTCGGCGGCGGTCGCCCCGAGACGGCCGAGTGGGGGCGCATGCTCACCTACGCGCAGGCCGAGCTCGCCATCGCGCCGTGGCTGGCATTCCTGCCCGGCATCTGCATCGCGGTCACCGCACTCGGCTTCACCCTGTTCGGTGAGGCTCTGCGCGAGGCCATGGACCCGAGGACGAGAGCACGATGAACGCTGCGAACGAGAACCGGGCGCCGCACGCGCCCCTGCTGTCTGTCGAGGGCCTCGCCGTCGACTTCGCCACCATGGACGGCGTCGTGCACGCGGTCGAGGGCGTCGACCTCGAGATCGCTCCGGGTGAGACCGTCGCGATCGTGGGGGAGTCGGGGTCGGGCAAGTCGACGACCGCGATGGCCATCATCGGGCTGCTCGCCGGGGGCGGCCGCGTCGCCGCTGGCAGCATCCGCCTCGACGGCCGCGACATCACGCGCGCCTCCGAGAACGAGCTGCGCACGATCAGGGGGCGTGACATCGGCCTCGTGCCACAGGACCCGATGTCCAACCTGAATCCGGTCGCCAAGATCGGCACCCAGGTCGCCGAGACCCTCCTCGCGCACGGTCTCGCCACCAGGCAGAACGTGAAGGAGAAGGTCGTCGAGGCGCTCAGCGCCGCGGGCCTGCCCGACCCCGAACGCCGTGCGAAGCAGTATCCGCACGAGTTCTCGGGCGGCATGCGCCAGCGCGCGCTGATCGCGATCGGTCTGGCGTGCAAACCTCGTCTGCTGATCGCGGACGAGCCGACGAGTGCGCTCGACGTGACCGTGCAGCACACGATCCTCGATCAGATCGGTCAGATGACGCGCGAGCTGGGCACGGCCGTGCTGCTCATCACGCACGACCTCGGTCTCGCGGCCGAGCGCGCCGAGCGCGTCGTCGTGATGCACCGGGGCAAGGTCGTCGAGCAGGGGCCGGCCAAGCAGATCCTCGAGGCGCCGCAGCATCCGTACACGCAGTCGCTCGTGGCGGCGGCACCGTCGGTCGCGGCGGCGCGCCTGCGGCCGGAGGCGTTCCGTGTCGAGGATCGGCCCGCTCAGGGGGCGGATACTCCGGCCCTGGCGGACGAGGTGACGCCCGGGGGTCCGGCCGCCGACCACATCGTCGAGTTCGAGCACCTCACCAAGGTGTATCCGGTCCGAGGGCAGAAGGAGGACTTCGTCGCCGTGAACGACGTCTCTCTCGCGATCCCTCGGGGTGAGACGGTCGCCATCGTTGGCGAGTCCGGGTCCGGCAAGACCACCACGGCGCGGATGCTGCTCAAGATCATCGAGCCGACGAGCGGCCTCATCCGGTACGGGGGCAAGGACATCGCGTCCCTCGACCGCGCGGAGACGAAGGACTTCCGTCAGCGGGTGCAGCCGATCTTCCAGGACCCGTACTCGAGCCTGAACCCGATGTTCACGATCGAGCGCCTGATCTCCGAGCCGCTCGACTTCTACAAGCGGGGGAGCAGTGCCGACAGGCGCAAGCGCGTCCGCCAGCTGCTCGACGACGTGGCGCTGCCGCAGTCCATGCTGCGGCGGTATCCGTCGGAGCTATCCGGCGGGCAGCGGCAGCGAGTCGCGATCGCCAGGGCGCTCGCCCTCTCGCCCGATCTGATCGTGTGCGACGAGCCGGTGTCGGCGCTGGACGTGCTCGTGCAGGACCAGATCCTCACACTGCTCGGCGACCTGCAGACCGAGTACGGGCTCAGCTATCTGTTCATCTCGCACGACCTCGCGGTCGTGCGACTGATCAGCGACTACGTGTGCGTGATGAAGGACGGATCTCTCGTCGAGGCTGCTTCGTCGGAGGAGATCTTCACGAACCCGCGCGACCCGTACACGCGCCGCCTGCTGGCGTCGATCCCGGGGAACGAACTCAACATCGCCTCCTGAGGCGCCGAGAGCGCATGGTCACAGCCGGTATATAGGCTGTGGCCATGCGCTCTCCCCTTCCGTCCGCGGCAGTCATCCTCGTCGCTGCATCGCTCGTCCTGACCGGATGCTCCTTCTCGACCACGGAGTCGTCGACCTCGACGGGTGAGGAGCCGGCGGAGTCGAGTGCTCCGAGCACGCAGGAATCGACGAGTCTCGATGCGGCACCCGCCACGGGAGAGACGATCACCGGAGACGGGTACACCTACGTCGTCCCCGAGGGGTGGGCCGTGCCCGATCAGGAGATCGCCGGCTTCAGCCCGGACACGCTCGCCGCGAACCGACAGGACACGGACGGGTTCGCCGACAACGTCAACGTCCTCGAGTCGCCCGCCGGCCTCGTCACTCCTGACCTCGTCGAGAGCGCCGGAGTGACCGAGCTCGAGGGAGCCGGCGCGACCGACACCGTCGTGAACGACCGGGTGACGATCGCAGACTCCGAGTCCGCTCACCTGTCGGCGTCGATGACGAGCGAGGGCACGACCTACAGCGTCGAGCAGTACTACGTCAGCACTGACGACCAGACCTACGTCGTCACGTTCTCGTTCAGCGACACGGTGACTCCCGACGAGCGGCAGGCGGTCGCCGAGTCGATCCTCGTCACCTGGACCTGGGTCTGACCGACGTCCGACGAGGCGTCCTGAGGGTGCCAATACCGCAGCATCCGAAGAACGTCAAGGATTGAGCTTGCCATGTCGCAAGTTCGCGCGTATAGTTGGTAGTTGCGCTCGCTTCTCCCTGCCCTCATATGGTGGTCGGCATTTCGTTGAGCATCCGGGCGCACACTCACCTGACGACAAAGGAATCGAGAAGCCCTGCGGGGCTCACGGAGGTTATTCCCTTGGCTGCTGCTCGCAACGCATCCACCACCACCACCACTAAGAACGGACGCGGAGCATCCCGTCTTTCGTTCGCCAAGATCTCCGACACGCTGACGGTCCCTGACCTTCTCGCTCTGCAGACCGAATCCTTCGGCTGGCTCGTCGGCAACGACGCCTGGAAGGCTCGTGTCGCAGAGGCCAAGAAGGCCGGCCGCACAGACGTGAACGAGAACAGCGGCCTCGGCGAGATCTTCGAGGAGATCTCCCCGATCGAGGACCTCGGCGAAACGATGCAGCTGTCGTTCACGAACCCGTACCTCGAGCCGGAGAAGTACTCGATCGAGGAGTGCAAGGAGCGTGGCAAGACCTACGCCGCTCCGCTGTACGTCGAGGCCGAGTTCATGAACCACCTCACGGGCGAGATCAAGACCCAGACGGTCTTCATGGGCGACTTCCCGCTCCAGACCGACAAGGGCACGTTCATCATCAACGGCTCCGAGCGCGTCGTCGTCTCGCAGCTCGTGCGCTCCCCGGGTGTCTACTTCGACAAGACCCCCGACAAGACGTCCGACAAGGACATCGTGTCGGCGCGCGTCATCCCGAGCCGTGGTGCATGGCTCGAGTTCGAGATCGACAAGCGCGACCAGGTCGGCGTCCGCGTCGACCGCAAGCGCAAGCAGTCGGTCACCGTGTTCCTCAAGGCGCTGGGCATGACCAGCGAGGAGATCCTCACGGAGTTCGCCGGCTACACCTCGATCGAGGAGACGCTCGCGAAAGACACCATCGTCACGAAGGAAGATGCGCTCCGCGACATCTACCGCAAGCTGCGTCCGGGCGAGCAGGTCGCTGCCGAGGCCGCGCGTGCGCTTCTCGACAACTTCTACTTCAACCCGAAGCGCTATGACCTGGCGAAGGTGGGTCGTTACAAGATCAACCACAAGCTCGGTCTCGACGCACCGCTGACCGACTCGGTCCTCACGGTTCAGGACATCGTCGCGACGATCAAGTACCTCGTGCGTCTGCACGCAGGCACGGAAGAGACCTTCCCCGGCATCCGCTCGGGCAAGAAGGCCGACATCCGCATCGCGACCGACGACATCGACAACTTCGGCAACCGTCGCATCCGCGCGGTCGGCGAGCTGATCCAGAACCAGGTCCGCACCGGTCTCTCCCGCATGGAGCGCGTCGTCCGCGAGCGCATGACCACGCAGGACATCGAGGCGATCACGCCGCAGACCCTGATCAACGTGCGCCCCGTCGTCGCAGCGATCAAGGAGTTCTTCGGAACCTCGCAGCTCTCGCAGTTCATGGACCAGAACAACCCGCTCGCGGGTCTGACCAACAAGCGCCGCCTCTCGGCTCTCGGCCCCGGTGGTCTGAGCCGTGACCGCGCAGGTGTCGAGGTCCGTGACGTCCACCCGTCGCACTACGGCCGCATGTGCCCCATCGAGACCCCTGAAGGCCCGAACATCGGTCTGATCGGTGCTCTCGCGACCTTCGCGCGCATCAACTCGTTC
The DNA here is from genome assembly GCF_059803615.1 of Microbacterium sp. SWDP-B6. Lineage (NCBI taxonomy): Bacteria > Bacillati > Actinomycetota > Actinomycetes > Micrococcales > Microbacteriaceae > Microbacterium > Microbacterium sp. SWDP-B6. Next base: position 27,520 of record NZ_JAPFGV010000017.1, read on the forward strand.
GGCTTCATCGAGACCCCGTACCGCAAGGTCACCGGGGGCGTCGTCACCGAGGAGATCGACTACCTGACGGCTTCCGAAGAGGTCGACTTCAACATCGCGCAGGCCAACGCCCCGCTCGACAAGAACGGTCGCTTCATCGAGAGCCACGTCCTGGCCCGCCCCAAGGGCGGCAGCGGCGAGGTCGACATGTTCCTCCCGGAGGACATCGGCTACATCGATGTCTCGCCTCGCCAGATGGTGTCGGTCGCGACCTCGCTCGTGCCGTTCCTCGAGCACGACGATGCGCAGCGCGCGCTCATGGGCGCCAACATGCAGCGTCAGGCTGTGCCGCTGCTGCGCAGCGACTCGCCGCTCGTCGGAACCGGTATGGAGGGCTACACCGCCATCGACGCCGGCGACGTGCTCACGGCTGAGAAGCCGGGTGTCGTCACCGAGGTCTCCGCAGACCGCGTCACCGTCATGCTCGACGAGGGTGGAACGCAGGATTACCACCTGCGCAAGTTCGACCGCTCCAACCAGGGAACGTCGTACAACCAGAAGGTCGTCGTCAACGAGGGCGACCGCGTCGAGGTCGGAGAGGTCATCGCTGATGGCCCCGCCACCGAGAACGGCGAGCTGGCCCTCGGAAAGAACCTCCTCGTCGCGTTCATGACGTGGGAAGGCTACAACTTCGAGGATGCGATCATCCTCAGCCAGGACCTCGTGAAGGACGACACCCTCTCCTCGATCCACATCGAGGAATACGAGGTCGACGCCCGCGACACGAAGCTCGGCAAGGAGGAGATCACCCGTGATCTCCCCAACGTCAGCCCTGAGCTGCTGAAGGATCTCGACGAGCGCGGCATCATCCGCATCGGCGCCGAGGTCCGCCCCGGCGACATCCTCGTCGGCAAGGTCACGCCGAAGGGCGAGACCGAGCTGTCGGCGGAAGAGCGTCTGCTCCGCGCGATCTTCAACGAGAAGAGCCGCGAGGTCCGTGACACCTCTCTGAAGGTGCCCCACGGTGAGCAGGGCACGATCATCGCCGTCAAGGAGTTCAACGCCGAGGACGGCGACGACGAGCTCGGCTCCGGTGTCAACCGCCGAGTCGTGGTCTACATCGCCCAGAAGCGCAAGATCACCGAGGGTGACAAGCTCGCCGGTCGTCACGGCAACAAGGGTGTCATCGCGAAGATCCTCCCGATCGAGGACATGCCGTTCCTCGCGGACGGAACCCCCGTCGACATCGTGCTGAACCCGCTGGGCATCCCGGGTCGAATGAACTTCGGTCAGGTGCTCGAGACCCACCTCGGGTGGATCGCGAAGCAGGGCTGGAAGGTCGAAGGAAACCCGGAGTGGGCTACGAAGCTCCCGAAGGACGCCTTCGAGGCCGCACCCGGCACCAAGGTCGCCACCCCGGTGTTCGACGGTGCGAGCGAGGAGGAGATCGCAGGTCTCCTCGACTCGACCATCCCGACCCGTGACGGCGTGCGCCTGATCGACTCCACCGGAAAGGCCCAGATGTTCGACGGGCGCTCCGGCGAGCCGTTCCCGGCGCCGATCTCGGTGGGCTACATGTACATCCTGAAGCTCCACCACCTGGTCGACGACAAGATCCACGCGCGTTCGACTGGTCCGTACTCGATGATCACCCAGCAGCCGCTCGGTGGTAAGGCGCAGTTCGGTGGCCAGCGATTCGGTGAGATGGAGGTGTGGGCCCTCGAGGCCTACGGTGCCGCATACGCGCTCCAGGAGCTCCTCACGATCAAGTCCGACGACATCCTCGGCCGCGTCAAGGTGTACGAGGCCATCGTCAAGGGCGAGAACATCCAGGAGCCCGGCATCCCCGAGTCCTTCAAGGTGCTCATGAAGGAGATGCAGTCGCTCTGCCTGAACGTCGAGGTCCTCTCGGCAGACGGCACGCTCGTCAACCTGCGTGACACCGACGACGAGGCCTTCCGCGCTGCGGAGGAGCTCGGCATCAACATCTCCAGCCGCTTCGAGGCCGCCTCGATCGACGAGATCTAAGGTTCAGGCCGCCGACTGAGCAGCATGTCCGGTCGGCGGCCCACCTCCCCGATTTCTTCAGAAGAATTCCTACACAGGAGAATTTGTGCTCGAGTCAAACACTTTCGATGAGCTTCGCATCGGCCTGGCCACCGCGGACCACATCCGCGCCTGGTCCTACGGCGAGGTCAAGAAGCCTGAAACCATCAACTACCGCACCCTGAAGCCGGAGAAGGACGGTCTCTTCGGAGAGCAGATCTTCGGCCCGTCCCGCGACTGGGAGTGCGCCTGCGGAAAGTACAAGCGTGTCCGCTTCAAGGGCATCGTCTGCGAGCGCTGCGGCGTCGAGGTCACCAAGTCCTCGGTCCGTCGTGAGCGCATGGGTCACATCGAGCTCGCCGCTCCCGTCACCCACATCTGGTACTTCAAGGGTGTTCCCTCGCGTCTGGGCTACCTGCTCGACATGGCGCCGAAGGACCTCGAGAAGGTCATCTACTTCGCCGCCTACATGGTCATCTCGGTCGACGAGGATGCTCGTCACCGCGACCTGGGCACGCAGGAGAACAACATCCGTCTCGAGCTGAAGACGCTCGGAGACCGTCGCGACGCGAAGATCGCCGAGCGTCTGGCACGCCTGGAGGAGGAGCTCGCTTCCCTCGAGGCGGAGGGCGCCAAGGCCGACGCGAAGAAGAAGGTCAAGGACGCCGCCGAGAAGGAGATGTCGCTCATCCGCAAGGGTGCCGACGAGGCGATCGCCAAGCTCGAGCGCGTGTGGGAAGACTTCCGCACCCTCGAGGTCGGCGCACTGCGTCCCGAGGACGACGTCTTCCACGAGCTGCAGGACCGTTTCGGTCAGTACTTCGAGGCCTACATGGGCGCCGAGTCGATCCAGCGTCGCCTCGCGGCGTTCGACCTGGCAGCCGAGGCGGAGAGCCTGCACCTGCAGATCTCCGAGGGCAAGGGCCAGCGCAAGATCCGCGCGATCAAGCGTCTGAAGGTCGTCAACTCGTTCCTGGAGACCGGCATGAGCCCGGCCGCCATGGTGCTGGATGTCGTTCCGGTGATCCCGCCGGAGCTGCGCCCGATGGTGCAGCTCGACGGTGGCCGCTTCGCGACCTCCGACCTCAACGACCTCTACCGTCGTGTGATCAACCGCAACAACCGTCTTCGTCGTCTGATCGACCTCGGTGCCCCCGAGATCATCGTCAACAACGAGAAGCGGATGCTGCAGGAGGCCGTCGACGCACTGTTCGACAACGGTCGCCGTGGTCGTCCCGTCACCGGAACCGGCAACCGCGCCCTGAAGTCCCTCAGCGACATGCTGAAGGGCAAGCAGGGTCGCTTCCGTCAGAACCTGCTCGGAAAGCGTGTCGACTACTCCGGCCGTTCGGTCATCATCGTCGGACCGCAGCTCAAGCTGCACCAGTGCGGTCTGCCCAAGCAGATGGCTCTGGAGCTCTTCAAGCCGTTCGTGATCAAGCGCCTGATCGACCTCGGTCACTCGCAGAACATCAAGGCAGCCAAGCGCGCTGTCGAGCGCACCCGTCCCGAGGTCTGGGACGTGCTCGAGGAGATTATCCGCGAGCGTCCGGTGCTGCTCAACCGTGCACCCACCCTGCACCGTCTGGGCATCCAGGCCTTCGAGCCTCAGCTCGTCGAGGGCAAGGCCATCCAGCTGCACCCGCTCGTCTGCGCGGCGTTCAACGCCGACTTCGACGGTGACCAGATGGCTGTCCACCTGCCGCTGTCGGTCGAGGCTCAGGCCGAGGCCCGCGTGCTGATGCTCGCGTCGAACAACATCCTGAAGCCGTCCGACGGCCGCCCGGTCACCCTGCCTTCGCAGGACATGATCATCGGCCTGCACCACCTGACCACGGTCAAGGCGGGCGCAGCCGGTGAGGGCCGTGCATTCGGTTCGGTGGGCGAGGCGATCCTGGCCAAGGACGAGGGAACCCTCGACCTGCAGGCCAAGGTCCGCATCCGCATCCCGGGTCTGACGTTCCTCGAGGGCGAAGCTCCCGAGGGCTACGAGCGTCACGGTCTCGTCGACGCATCGCTCGGTCAGGCGATCTTCAACGACACGCTTCCCAAGGGATACCCGTTCGTCCGCGAGCAGGCTGACAAGAACAAGCTGTCGCAGATCGTCAACAAGCTGGCCGAGGAGTACCCCAAGGTCGAGACGGCTGCGTCGCTGGACCGCATCAAGGACGCCGGTTTCTACTGGGCGACTCGCTCCGGTGTGACCGTCGCTCTGAGCGACATCCTGACGCCTCCGAACAAGGCGGAGATCGTCGCCGGCTACGAGAAGCAGGCCGCGAAGGTCCAGTCCCAGTACGAGAAGGGCCTGACGACCGACACCGAGCGTCGCCAGGAGCTCATCAAGATCTGGACCGAGGCGACGGACGAGGTTCAGGCCGCGATGCGGGCGAACTTCCCCGAGGACAACACCATCAACCGCATGGTGTCGTCCGGTGCTCGTGGTAACTGGCTGCAGATCCGGAACATCGCCGGTATGCGTGGTCTGGTGAACAACCCCAAGGGTGAGATCATCCCGCGTCCGATCATCTCCTCGTACCGCGAGGGTCTGTCGGTTGCGGAGTACTTCATCGCGACGCACGGTACCCGTAAGGGTCTGGCCGACACCGCTCTGCGTACCGCCGACTCGGGTTACCTGACCCGTCGTCTGGTGGATGTCTCGCAGGACGTCATCATCCGCGAAGAGGACTGCGGCACGTCGAAGGGCCTTGAGCTCCCGATCGCCGCTCCGAACTCGCAGGGCGAGCTGGTGCGCGACGCGAACGTCGAGAACTCGGTGTTCGCTCGTACGCTGGCCTCCGATGTGGTCGACAGCAAGGGCGAGGTTCTCGCTTCTGCCGGCGATGACGTGGGTGACGTTCTCATCGACAAGCTGGTCGCGCTGGGCGTCGAGAGCATCAAGGTGCGCTCGGTTCTCACGTGTGACTCCGCTGTCGGTGTCTGCGCGCAGTGCTACGGCCGTTCGCTCGCGACGGGTAAGACCGTCGACATCGGAGAGGCCGTCGGCATCATCGCGGCCCAGTCGATCGGTGAGCCCGGTACCCAGCTGACGATGCGTACCTTCCACACCGGTGGTTCGGCTTCGGCCGATGACATCACGCAGGGTCTGCCCCGCGTGCAGGAGCTCTTCGAGGCGCGTACCCCCAAGGCTGCGTCGCCGATCGCAGAGGCCGACGGTCGCATCACTATCGACGAGACGGACAAGGCCAAGAGGCTCATCCTGACGCCCGACAACGGTGACGAGGAAGTGATCTACCCGGTTCTGAAGCGTGCGACGCTTCTGGTCGAGGACGGTCAGCACGTCAGCGTCGGTCAGCCGCTCCTGGTCGGAACGCTCGACCCCAAGGAGGTCATGCGTGTCATGGGTGCCCGCGAGGTGCAGCGTTACCTCGTCGGTGGCGTCCAGGGCGTGTACCGCTCGCAGGGTGTGCCGATCCACGACAAGCACATCGAGGTCATCGTCCGTCAGATGCTCCGCAAGGTCACCGTCGTCGATCACGCCGACACGACCCTGCTTCCGGGTGAGATGGTCGACCTCAAGCGCTACCAGGCGATCAACCGCGAGGCTGTGGCAGAGGGCAAGCGCCCGGCGTCCGGCCGTTCGGAGCTGATGGGTATCACGAAGGCGTCGCTCGCGACGGAGTCGTGGCTGTCGGCCGCCTCCTTCCAGGAGACGACCCGCGTGCTCACCGAGGCTGCGATGCAGGGCAAGCGCGACCCGCTGGTCGGCCTCAAGGAGAACGTCATCATCGGTAAGCTCATCCCCGCCGGAACCGGTCTCTCGAAGTACCGCGACGTCACGGTCGAGGCCACCGAGGAAGCCAAGAGCGAGCGCTACCCGAACCGGATCTTCGCATCCGACGGCGCGTACGCTGACGGCGACTTCGGCTACGTCGACTTCGACGCGTTCTCGACGGACGACATCACGCCGGGTACGTACAATTGACCCGCTTGCGGGTCAAGATTGAGCGAGCACGCGCGTAGCGCGAGCGAGTCGAAAAACTGACGTACTGAGTGAGTGAGAAGGCCCCGGGCGATTCGCCCGGGGCCTTCTTCGTGTCCGGATGCCGTCAGTCGAAGAGGTGCGCCACGATGCTCGAGGTGTAGCCCTCGGGGGCCAGGTTGGAGTATTCGGAGTCGATCAGCACGTCGTCACGCCAGAACAGGGTGCGCCCGTCGGTGACCGGGTACTGCGTGTTCGGCCAGGTCTTCTCGCAGCGGGTGCCGCCGTCCGGCGTGAAGCACGTGAAGCCCTCGTCGGCGACGAGAGCGTTCAGCATGTCGAGGGCCGGGCCGCGGTTCATCAGAGAGATCGTCGTGACGAGACGGGTGGTGTCGGCCTTCGGGTCCGCCCAGATGCAGGTCAGCGTGCCGTCGTCGCCCACTCCGGAGGGTCCGAAGGCCGCATCGTTGAGCGGGATGCCGTCGAGCTGGGCGAGCACGTCGTCCGACAGGATGGCGCGACAATCGGAGGGCAGAGCGATCGGCGTCTCGGTCGGAGTGGGGGAGGGCGACGGACTTGCCGATCCATCGGGCGAAGAACTCGACGGCGGCTCCCCGGATTCGCTCGGGCCGGCGGATCCTGAGCCGGTGGAACCGCAGCCGGTGAGCAGCGTCACGAGCAGGAGAGCCGCAGCTCCGGCGGCGATTCGAGGGTTCATGCGCTCACCGTAGCGCTGATGGGATGCGGTGCAGGGAAGCCGCGCAAGCGGGCCCAGAAGCCGCTCTCGCGGTAGTGTCGGCAGAATGAGTGATGAATCCTCCCGAGCACCCGGTGCAGTCGTCGTCGGAGACGCACTGATCGACGAGATCCACGACGGCGGTGGAGTGCGAGAGCTGGTCGGCGGCGCAGCGCTGAACGTCGCCGTCGGCCTTCGCCGGCTGGGCGTGCCGACGACGCTGATCGCGATGGTCGGAGAGGACGAAGCGGGTGCGCACATCCGCGAGTACCTCGAGGATCACGACGTGCGGCTGATCGCGAGCGAGGCGCCGCTGGGCTCGTCTCGTGCGATCGTGCAGCGTGCGTCGGACGGCGAGCCCGTCTACGTCTTCAACGAGGCGGCGCAGAGGCGCAGCATCCGGTACTCGGGCGAAGCCGTCCAGGCGATCGCCGACTCGGGTCTCGTGGCTGTCAGCTGCTTCCCCTTCGACGTGCCTGCTGAGGTCGATGCGCTGCTCGACGCCGTCGGTGATGCTCGACTCGCTGTCGACCCGAACCCGCGTTCGGGGATGTTGAGTGATCGTGCCGAGTTCGTGCGGGGCTTCGAGCGCGCGGCTGCCGGGGCATCGATCGTCAAGGTCGGCGCCGATGATGCGTCGCTTCTCTACGACGGCGATCTCGACGCCCTCCGGGCACGGCTGCGCGCCCTCGGCGTCAGCGCGGTCCTCGCGACCGCGGGTGCTGATGGCGCGGCGCTCGAGTCGGATGCCGGCATCGTGACGGCGCCCATCTCGACGCTGCCAGGACGCGTCGTCGACACCGTCGGAGCAGGCGATGCGACCCTCGCCGCTGTGGCGGCGGGATTGGCGAACGGCACGCCGTCCGACGCTGACGGGTGGCGGCAGCTGCTCGTTCGAGCCATGGATGTGGCTGCCGCGACCTGCCGCGCCGAGGGCGGTCTGCTGCGGACTCCGGAGTCCCTGGCCGACCCCGACCAGGGCGTCTTCGGGAGCTGAGCGCTCGATTTCTCACGCCTGCCCTCGGCAGGTATGATTATCTATCGTGCCCCCGGTTGGCTGTCGAAGTCGGACGGGTGCGCTCTGGCGAGTTACCCAAGCGGCCAAAGGGATCTGACTGTAAATCAGACTGCTCAGCATTCGGGGGTTCGAATCCCTCACTCGCCACCAGAGAAGTTCCTCGGCCATGCGAGGTCGACGCTGAACAGTTCGCACACGATGAGAAACGCCCCCGCACCGCGGGGGCGTTTCTCGTCTCTGTTCTCGCGGAGTCTTCTTCCGCTGCCCGGTCGCGGCGAGGATCTGCCGTCCTAGCCGACGCTCACGACGTCAGGCCTCTGCTCGGCGGAGAGTGCGTCGGCACCGTTCCGAGTGGCCTCGGCATCGGAAAGCGGCGGACGGCGCGGCCACCAGAAGCTGTCTTTGGTGATGAAGGCGAGCGCCGGGACGATGACGGTTCGCACGAGAAGAGTATCGATCAGCACGCCGATGCAGACGATGATGCCGATCTGCGTCAGCGTGATGAGTGGCAGGACTCCGAGCACGGCGAACACCGCGGCGAGCAGGATGCCGGCGCTGGTGATCACGGCGCCCGTCGCGGCGAGAGCTCGAATCATTCCCTGCGTGGTCCCGAGGTGCGCGGCCTCCTCCTTCGCTCGCGTGACGAGGAAGATGCTGTAGTCGACGCCGAGAGCGACGAGGAACAGGAAACTGAACAGCAGCACGTTCGTGTCGATGGCGGGGAACTCGAAGAGCGGTGACTGGAAGAGCCACCAGCTCAGCCCGATGGCCGAGAAGAAGCTGGCGACGACGGCGATCAGGAGCAGCAACGGGGCGACGAATGCACGAAGGAGAAGGACGAGGACGACGAAGACCAGCGCAAGGATGAGCGGGATGAGGAGCGCCTGGTCGCGAGCCTGCGCATCGGCGACATCGAGCGCCTGAGAGTCGAGGCCGCCGACGAGGCCCTCGCCGGATCCGACGTCGTCGAGGGCGTCGCGCATGCGCTCGACTGTCGCGAACGCCGCCTCGGTCTCGGCGCTGGCATCGAGGGTGACATCGATCCGCGCCAGCTCATCCGTCGTCTCTCCCATGGTCGCCGAATCGACGCCGTCGAGATCTCCGAGGGCAGCGGCGGCTGCGTCCGCATCATCGAGAGGAACGACGACGATCGCGGGGGAGGTGGTTCCCGCCGAGAACGCCACTGCGAGAAGCTCCTGACCCTGCACCGCCTCGGGCTTCTGCAGGAAACGGTCATTCTGCGACAGCCCGGTCTGCACGAACAGCAGGCCGCTGGCCATGGCTCCGAGCGCCACGAAGCCGACGGATGCCACCAGGACCGGCCGCTTGGACACTCCGCGGCCGAGCTTGCCCCAGACGCTGCGCGAGATGGCGTCGGGCGAGTTGAACCGGGGGATGTAGGGCCAGAACAGACCTCGACCGAACAGCACCAGGGCTGCGGGGAGCACGAAGAGAGCGAAGAACATGGCGACGAGGATCCCCACGGCGCACGCCAGCCCCAGTGCGCGGTTGCCGGCGATCTCGGCGAGAAGCAGAGTGAGGAGCGCGAGTGCGACGGTCGATCCGCTGGCGATGATTGCGGGACCCGCTCCGCGAAGAGCCTGTTGCATGGCTTCCCTGCGATCCTCGTGCAACCGCAGTTCATCCCGGTATCGGGCGATGAGCAGGAGTGCGTAGTTCGTTCCCGCGCCGAAGACGAGCACCGACAGGATGCCGGTGATCGACGCGTCGAGCTGGATTCCTACAGCGCCAGCCACCTGTCGCGCGACGATCCCGGCGAGGGCGTCTGCCAGCCCGATGACGACCAGTGGGACGATCCACAGCCAGGGGCTCCGGTAGGTGATCAGAAGAAGCACCGCGACGACGATGACGGTGGTGAGCAGCAGGGTGAAGTCCGCTCCGTCGAAGACAGCGGCGATGTCGACTTCGAAACCCTCTGCGCCGGTCAGATAGACGCGTACCCCATCGAGGTCTGCGGCGGAGATGTCGCGGATCTCCTGTGCGCGGTCGGACTGTGCGGCGACGTCGGGCTCCGGCTCGAGGGGCACGATCACCAGTGCGACCGTTCCGTCATCTGAGATCTGCGCGGGTGGGACGGCACCGTCGCGTGAGAGATCCGCCAGATCGCCGAAGGCCTTCTCATTGATCAGAGCGAGGGTGTCAGCGTCCAGCTCGCCATCTTCGGCGGCGAACACGACGAGCGCAGAGGTCGCCTCCGCGCTCGTGAACTCCTCCAGAAGCTCATCGACCTTGACCGATTCCGCCGACGAGGGGAGCCCCACGGAAGGGGCGGTTTCGGACTCCTCGCTCCCCGCGAGCGCGAAGAGCGCGGCGGCTGCGACGGCGGTCACGACGAGGATGATCCACGACGTCTTGGCGGACGTCAGGAATCGGGTCAGAGCACTCACGAGAATTCCCCACCTTGGATAGTAGTTCGATAGTCGAATTATATGACTATCGAAAGAGAGTAGCGATATCGTGGAGGTCATGCAAGTGAGTGAGGGTCCATCACCGGAGGCCGAGAGAGCGGCGTTCGCGCCTGCCCGACCGGCGACGGCGCTGCTGCGGGACTTTATCGAACTCAGCGAGCTGTTCGAGTCCTCCCTCGCCGACGAGCTGGGCGTCAATCCCACCGACCTCCAGGTCATGGAGCACCTGATCATGAGCGGGCCGCTCGCTCCGACCGAGCTCGCTCGGAGAGTGGGGCTCTCTGCGGGAGCGACCACCACGTCCGTCGATCGACTCGTCGCGCTCGGGCATGTGTCTCGAGAGCCTCGGCCGAACGATCGTCGCGGCATCCTCGTCGCTCCCCGCCCCGAGTCGCGCGACAAAGCGATGGGTCGCCTGATCCCCATGATCATGGGTGTCGACGCGGAGCTGGACTCCTTTACGCCACAGGAACAGGACGTGATCACCAGGTATCTCCGACGGGTCACTGAGTCACTGCGCGCACACGCCGGCGCCGATCCGTCGGCTCCACGCTGAGATTTCTAGACAGTGTTCAGAAATCCCTGGACACCTCGGAACGGCAGGCGCATAATCTGATCCACAGGACATGGTTTTAGCAAAGGAGCACGCCATGAGCGATCCGAATGAACCGACAGAGCTGTTCGACTCGGCGTCGGGGCCGACCGGTGCCTCGATCACCGATTGGACAGACCTCGGGCGGGAGATGTGGGCCTACCTCACCGGTCGAGGAGCCGCCGTCAACTACACGTTCGAGGACATGACCGTCGAAGTGCCTCGGGATATCGGGCCTGATGCGCCGCGGGCGACCTGGAAGTTCAACGGCACGCTCCGGGTGACGACCAGCGACAGCGCGTCCGGTGGCGCGGGCTCGGTCTGAGCGCGAGCTCCTCCGATGATTCGCCTCGATATCGACCTGCAGGTCGAGCAGGCCAGCCCCGACGGCGGCCCTCCGACACGGTTCAGCGTCAGGGCTGAGGGTCAGGAGGTCGTCGTCTCCCTTGAATCCACCCCTGGACTCGGAAGCATGAGCCGTCGAGACCTGACTCAGCTCGTGCCGCTCGCCGATGGGCTCGCGCGACGCGGAATCCGTGTGCGTGTGGAAGGGCCGCGGGGGACTCTCGTTCAGTTCGGGGATGTGAAATCGGGGCCTATGGGCCGGGCGATCGCCGGATCCTCGCACATCAAACTGGGGCATCTCTCGACGCTCCTGTCGGAGGCGCAGCATCGGGAACGCGGCAGCGGCTTCCGGCTTCCCGTTCCTCCGTCGACGCCGTTCCCCCTCGTCCCCACAGTCGCCCGGAGAGTTCGGCGGCGAGTCACGACGACCCATTACATTCCCGGCTCCGGTCGTCCGCGGTTGATCTTCGCGGTCGGATCAGGCGACTGGAACTCCAGCAGGCCGCGTGAATTCGACCTGCTCCCGGGGCGCACCGTCATCGGTTCCGGACCGGACGCCGACCTCCGGTTGGAGGGACTCGAAGCCCGCCACGCCGAAGTCCGTCACAATGAGGACGACGAGTACGTCCTCTACTCGTATGCGGCGACCGGCGGCGGCCGACCGAATCTGCCGCACAGCACGGAGAACGCCAGGATCCTGCGCACCGGATCTCGCATCGAGATAGGGCCATGGCGCCTGGCGTACTACCGCGAGGAGTTCGCCGACCATGGGCGTCCCTTCGGTGGACGCCAGGGAGGCGAGTACGAGTTCCAGAAGCAGCAACCGGTGCGTCCGTACGGATCGGGCCAGCTCGGCTGACCGATTCCGTCCATCGGACGGGAGCCGCATCGTGTTGGGGTGCTGAGGATGCGGCGCGCGCGTCGTGAGCAGCGTTGTGCGGCCGCTACAGTCTCAGGCGAACCATCTACGAAAGAGGCGCTGCTGATGACTGACCAGACGAGGCTCGCACAGCTGGAGAAGGAGCATGTCGAACTGGTCGTGCGGCGATTCGACCGAGCGGACGCGTGGCGACTCGGGCGCTCCATAGCCGAGCGCGCGCTGGCTCAGGGAGCTCCCGTCGCGGTCGATGTGCGCACTGCGTCGGGCGTCCTGTTCCACGCGTCGCTGCCTGGCGCGACGGCTGACAACGACGCCTGGGTGCAGAAGAAGGCAGCGACTGCCCTGAGGTTCGAGACCAGCACTGCGCTGCTCGAAGCACGCGTCGCCAGCGGCGGGCGCGACATGTTCGAGCCGGGATGGCTCGACCCCGACACGTATACCGTCGCCGGCGGCTCTGTGCCCGTCCGTGTCGAAGGGGTGGGCGTCGTCGCCGTCGCGACGGTGTCGGGGCTTCCCTCAGCGGATGATCACGACCTCGTCGTCGAGGGGATCACGGCGCTGGGACTGCTCGTCGGGTGACAGGCGGGTCGGGTGACGGGCGAGTCGGGTGACGCAGTGAGGGCTGCCCAACGTCGTCGATGCGCGAACGCCCGATGACGACTGGGTCCATTCCGCCCGTGGTCAGGGGCCGATCTGGACCTCGACGTATGGATAGTGGCAGTCGCCGGGCGCACCTGCCTGCTCGCAGTCCTGATCGGGCTCGAGCATCAGCAGCGCTGGCCCCGTGAGATCGGGTGGCAGATCGACCGAGACGGAGGCCGCTCCGATCTCGAGGCGTGAGCCGGTCGTCGTGTCACCACCGGAAGTGCGAACGATCAGTTCTCCCGCCCACTGCTCGTCGATGCTGCACCCGGCAGGATCGACGGATACGGTGACGGTCTGTCCCGCCCGCGGCGACGGGGAGTCGACCGTCAGCATGATCACCGACTCCTCGCACGCGCGCGAGGAAGCTGAGGGAGCGTTCGCCCCGGTCTCGGCGCCTGGTGCGTCACTGCTCGTACCGTGCTGACTCGGATCTCCGGCGGTCTGCGGTGAACATCCCGCCAGCCCGGCGCTGAGCAACAGCGCCAAAAGCAGTGCTCCTACCGCGTGCCGGATCGAGTTCCCCATGACTCTGAGTGTCGCGACCCGAGGGATCGTCTCAGTAGTCGGGGTGCAGGCGTAGCCGCGAGGCGATCTGTGCGGCCTGCTCGGCGGGCGTCAGAGCGATGTCGATCTCGATCGCCCTCTCGTCGTCTTCCAGCGGCTCCAGGGTGGCGAACTGCGAGTCGAGAAGGGTCGTCGGCATGAAGTGGCCTTCCCTGCGCAGCATCCGATCGAGGATCAGCTCGCGCTCGCCCGCGAAGTGCACGAACGTGACCGCGTCTCGGCGCAGGACGTCGCGGTAGCTGCGCTTCAGGGCCGAGCAGGTGACGATGCCGGGCTCGCCGGCCTCGATGCGCTCGTCGATCCATTCGGCGATGAGGTCGAGCCACGGCCAGCGGTCGTCGTCGTCGAGCGCATGGCCAGCGGCCATCTTGGCGACGTTCGCCTCGGGGTGCAGATCGTCGCCTTCTTCGAAGGCCCAGCCGAGGCGTCCGGCGAGCATGGCGGCGACGGTCGATTTGCCGGTGCTGGCGACGCCCATGAAGACGAGGACGGGTGCGTTGACGGACATCATGGCGCGCTCAGACGAAGAGGCTCAGGACGAGGACCCCGGCCAGACCGGTGACCGAGATGAGGCATTCGAGCACCGTCCACGACTTCAGAGTCTGCGGGATGCTGAGGCCGAAGTACTCCTTGATGAGCCAGAAGCCCGCGTCGTTGACGTGCGACAGGAACACCGATCCCGAGCCGATCGCGAGCACGAGCAGCGCGACCATGGGCGAGTCGAGGGTCTCGGTGAGCGGCTGCAGGATGCCGGCGGCGGTGATCGTCGCGACGGTCGCCGACCCGGTGGCGATACGGATGACCACGGCCACCAGCCAGGCGAGGATCAGCACCGAGACCGAAGACCCGGAGACGAACTCGGCGATCACGTTGCCGATGCCGGTGTCGACCAGCACCTGCTTGAACCCGCCACCAGCGCCGACGATCAGCAGGATGCCGGCGATCGGGCCGAGCGACGACCCCACGATGTCGTTGATCTTCGTGCGGTCGAAGCCGGCGCCGCGTCCGAGGATGAAGAAGCCGGCGAGCACGGCGATGAGCAGTGCGATGACCGGCGTGCCGAGGAAGTCGAGAGCGAGCTTCCAGGGGGCATCCGACCCCGAGGCCGAGATGTCGGCGACAGCCTTGGCGAGCATGAGGAACACGGGCAGCAGGATGCTGAAGAGCGTGGCTCCGAACGACGGGCGCCGACGCTGCTCTTGTCCTTCGTCCTCTTCGGTGACGAACAGCTCGGGCACCGGCACATCGACCCAGCGCTCCGCGAAGCGTGCGAACAGGGGGCCCGAGATGATCACGGCCGGGATCGCCACGATCACACCGAAGGCGAGGGTGAGGCCGAGGTTGGCACCGAGCGCGTCGATCGCCGCGAGAGGACCGGGGTGCGGCGGCACGAGGCCGTGCATGGCGGAGAGGCCCGCAAGCGTCGGGATCGCGATGCGCATGAGCGGCGCACCGGAGCGGCGTGCGACGAGGATGATGACCGGCACGAGGAGCACGAGGCCGACCTCGAAGAACATCGGAAGGCCGATGACGGCGCCGATGAGTCCCATGACCCAGGGCAGCGAACGCGCGCTGGCGCGGCTGACGAGCGTGTCGACGATGCGGTCGGCGCCGCCGGAATCGGCGAGGAGCTTTCCGTAGATCGCGCCGAGTGCGATCAGGATGCCGACTCCGCCCATGGTGGTGCCGAAGCCCGTCGAGAAGCTGGTGACGGACGCGGCGATGTCCATGCCGGCGATCGCACCTGTGGCGAGCGCGCCGATGGTGAGCGACAGGAAGGGATGCAGCTTCACCCAGGTGATGAGGACGATGATGATCGCGATCCCCAGCACGGCGGCGGTGATCAGCTGACCGGCGGGGCGGTCGGGGGCTGCGGTGTCGGCGGCTGCCATCATGAGCGCGTCGGCGACGGGGGCGAAGAGTGCCATGAGCTTCCTTGATCCGGGCGTGGTTTACGACCTTATGCCGTACATAATAAGCACGCATACCACGTCATGCGCAACATAAACGAAACAATCGTGTGAGACGTCCCACGTCACGCAGCCGCGACGGGCATACTCGACATATGACCGTCGCCGGCCCCGCAAGCCCCGTCCACGACTCGCTCGTCGCCGAGCTCGGTCGCGCGATCGTCGATGGTGAGCACCCCCCGGGCTCGCGCATGCTCACAGTCGAGCTCGCCAGCGAAAGAGGCGTCTCACGCTCCGCGGCGCGGGAAGCAGTGCGGGTCCTCGAGTCCTTCGGCCTGGTCTGGGTGCGTCGCAAGTCGGGAGTCGAGGTGCGGCCTCGCGCCGATTGGAACGTCTATGCCCCTGAGGTGATCGCGTGGCGCCTCGCGGGACCGGGCCGCGACGAACAGCTGCGCGAGCTCAGCCAGCTGCGCTCCGTCATCGAGCCACTCGCTGCCGGGCTCGCTGCAGGCACGGCCACCTCCGAGCAGAAGGTCGACCTCGTGTCGCTCGTCGTCGCGATGGGGCAAGAAGACCACGAGGCCGATCGCGAGCGCTATCTGACAGCCGACATCCGATTCCACAGGCTCCTCCTCGAGGCCTCGGGCAACGGGATGCTCGCCGCGCTCGGCGGCACGGTGGAGGCGGTCCTCCGCGGGCGCACCGCTCATTCCCTCATGCCTCACGTGGCCGACCAGAACGCGGTGCAGTGGCATCGCGATGTCGCGTTCGCAGTGGCGAGCGGCGACGCGGATGCGGCGGCTGTCGCCATGCGCAACATCGTCTCGGAAGCTGACGAGGCCATGCAGCGCGCCGCTGAGTAGTCCGACCGGCTGCGTCGGTGTCTCGGGAGGCGGGGAGTTGAAGACCGCCTGAGAGTCAGGATCATAAGGGGGGGCGCACGCAGCGCGCGCCTGCCCGAGCACTCACCCCGGCCGCTGCAGGGGTCTCGTGATGGCGATGTGCGGACGCAGGCGGCTGAGGGGTTCATAGACTGGTCGGATGCGAGCGCTCACCGAGGCAGACATCCGTGCGTCCTTCGTCAACGCGGATGCGGACGAGCTGAGGGTCATGGAGATGCCCCTCGATCTGGTGCTGATCGACTGGGACTACCTCGACTTCTTCGCATGGCGCGATCCGAGCGCTGGGCGCCGCGGCTACGTCCTCACCCAGCACGACGGGGAGATCTTCGGAGTCGTCCTCCGAGTCTCCGACCCCGGCCGCGGGCGTTCGGGCATGTGCAACATCTGCCACACGATGCAGCCCGGAAACCAGGTCGCGCTCTTCTCGGCCCGGCGAGCCGGCGAGGCCGGGATGCGCGGAGATTCAGTGGGAACCTACATCTGCGCTGATCTCTCGTGCCACGAGAACGTGAGGCTCGCACACCCCCTCGCCCCCAGCGAGGTGCTGGCACCCGGACAGGTGGACATGCGCCTCGACGGCACTCGACGGCGTATGGAGGCTTTCACCAAGCGGGTGCGGGACGAGCGCTGATCGCGGTTAGCCTGGTGGCCAACGTCCTGTGCTCGAAGGAGAAGCCATGAACGATGCCATCCTGTTCGCCGTCGATGAGGGGCTGGCCAGGCTCACGCTGAACCGCCCCGCGAGGCTCAACGCGTTCAACGCCGATCTCGCGTACGCCTGGCGGGATGCGACGGCAGAGGCCACGTCACGGTCGGACGTCACGGCGATCCTGATCGACGCGGCGGGTCCCGCGTTCTGCGCGGGTGGCGACGTGATCGACATGGCGACGACGATGGGGTCGGCCGACGACATCACCGCGCTCGCCGAAGTCATCAACACCGGCATCCGCTCCCTGACGGAGTCCGCAGTGCCCGTGGTCGCCGCGGCGCATGGCACGACGGCGGGCGGTGGACTCGGCATCCTTCTCAGCAGTGACTACGCCGTCGTCGGATCGCGGTCTCGCCTCGGCAGTCTGTATGCGAACATCGGGCTGACCCCCGACCTCTCGGTCTCGGCCCAGCTCGCTCGAGCCGTCGGACAGCGTCGAGCGCTGCAGCTGGTGCTGCAGGACCGCCTGCTGTCGGCCGCCGAGGCGGTGGAGTGGGGCCTCGTCGCAGAGGCCGTCGAGGGGGCGGACTCCGCGGACGAAGCCGATCTCGTCCGAGCCCGTGCCGAGGAGGTCGCACGCTTCTGGCTTGCCGGGGCAGCGGAGGCCTACGGACACGCGAAGCGACTCGTCCGCTCGCAGCCCGAGCGGACGTTCGCAGAGCAGCTGAGCGAGGAGGCGCGGTCGATCGGGGCCGCCATGGCGACGCCGGACGCCCAGGCCCGGATCGCCGCCTTCGCCGCCTCCTCCGCACGCAAGAGCTGATCACTGCACGCGAGCCGGTTCGCCCCGATGTATCCACGGATCGCGCCGCCACTGCTGCCCTCGCGCCGGCGCATGCAAGGATGAACGCAACGCCGCCCAACGAGAGGAACGCGATGACGCAGCCGGAGATATCCCCGCAGCCCCCTGTGCCGATCGAGAAGAAGAACATGTCCCTCCTCATCAGAGGGGCGATCTGGATCGCCATCGGCGCGCTCATCGCCGCCGCACTCGTCTGCGTCGTGTGGGTGCTGGTCGGTGATCAGGACGGATTGATCGGCCGGGCCTTCCTCACGATCCTCCTGCTCGCCGCCTTCGCAGGCATCGCGATCCTCGAGGCAGGACTCGCACCGAACCGTCCCGACTGGCTCGCTCTGTCGAGCATGGTCAGCTGGATCGTCGCTCTGCTGGTCGGAGCCGTCAAGATCTGGCTGCCGGAGGACGATCAGTTCTTCACCGGCGCCGAGCGCTTCTTCCAGCTGCTCCTGGTCGTGGGAATTCTCCAACTCGCTCTGCTGCATGTGCGGCTGTTCACTCCGGCCGCCCAGCGACACGTGACGACGTTCACCCGGATCATCTACATCGCGACGATCGTGTTCCTCGGTGGTCTCGTGGGCATGCTGATCTTCTTCCTCACGTTCCCGAACACGTTCGACTACGGCGAGCTCTACTGGCGCATCGTCGTGGCGCTCACGATCCTCGCGGCGGTGGGGACCACGTTGATCCCCCTGCTGAACGCTCTGTTCGCTCCTCGCAAGCCTGCGGGCCCCCGGGCTGCCGATCACGGCGTCGCCGCCGCCCCCGCATGGCCGACGTATGCCGACGGTCGCACCCCGCTGCCCGTGCTGCCTGACGGCTCGCCGGACTGGAACGCCTACTACACCGGTCACCCGTCGGCTCAGCCTCCGCAGGCCCCCCAGCAGGCGCTGCCCGCACCTCCCGCCCCGCAGCCGTTCCCGGTCGCACCCTTCCCGACTGCCCCTGAGCCGTACTCGCAGACGCAGCCCGCGCCTCCGGCGCCGCAGGCGCCCGCTGCCTATCCGCCGGCTCCGCCGTTCCCGCCGCAGTGAGCCTCGAACTCGAGCTCGTCGACCTCGCCTCTCGGATCGCACGCGAGGCCGGCGACCTGGCGCGCTTGCGTCGCGCCGAGGGCGTGCACCTCGCCGCGACGAAGTCGACGCTCGCAGACATCGTGACCGACGCCGACCGCGAGGTCGAGATGCTCATCCGTGAACGGCTGCGGGTCGCTCGGCCGGGCGACGGCTTCCTCGGTGAGGAATCCGAGGCCGAGCGGGGCGAGAGCGGAATCACCTGGGTCGTCGATCCGATCGACGGCACGGTGAACTACGCCTACGGGATTCCCTCCTACGCGGTGAGCATCGCGGCGGTGCGCGGCAGCGCTGTCGCGGGGGAGTGGGAGGCGCTCGCCGCGGCCGTCTACTCCCCGGCATCCGCAGAGATGTTCACTGCGGCGACGGGCCACGGCGCGTTTCTGGAAGAGGCGAGGCTTTCGGTCACGACCGAGACGCCGGCCGGTGCGCTGCTGGCGACCGGCTTCGGCTATGACCCGGCGACGCACGACGGCGACCTCGCCACAGTCCGCAGGATCATGCCGATCGCCAGAGATCTCCGACGCGCCGGTTCCGCCGCGCTGGACCTCGCGTTCGTGGCCGCCGGACGCCTGGACGGCTACTTCGAGCGCGGTCTGAAGCCCTGGGATCACGCGGCGGGCGCGCTGCTCGTCGTCGAGGCCGGAGGCAGCGTCTCGCTGATCGACCGAGACTCGACGAGACCCATGCTCATCGCGGGTGGAACCGAGGTCCACCGACGCGTGATCGATATTCTTCGCGATGAAACGTGAACGATTCATGGCATTCACAGGTGGATCAGGCTAGGGTTTATCCGATCGTTACTTTCATCGGCCCGAATCGGTGAAGGTCGTAAGCGCCCCCGAGCTTGACGTTTTAAACCCGAGAGAATCTGACTTGCCCTTCGAGAATCCCCAGGCTGCCTCTGCGCCCACGCGCCGGTCCAGCCGTCCCCGCACTGCGGCCTTCGAGGCCTCTGCGGCAGGAGTGACGGAAGCCGTCTCCGAAGCTGCACCCGTATCCGAATCCGCGTCCGTCGCATCCGAGACCCCGATGTCGCGCCGCGCCGCCCGCCAACGGCTGAACACCGCAGAGGTGCTCATCACGGCGACCGCCGTCGCCGCAGCGTCAGCAGCATCCGATTCCGCAGACGTCGTCGCGGTGAAGCCGACTGAGGCTCCCGAGGTCGTCGTCGAGCCGGTCGTGGAACCTGTCGTCGAGCCTGCGGCGATGCCCGCGATGGTCGAAGACGCTGATTCAGAGCCTCTGCGCGCCGAGCGCGACGACGCCGGTGACCGCCGTCCGAGCACCGATGACGCGTTCGAGACCGCGGCCCGCGCATTCCGTCGCGTCGCCTCGGAGAGCGCGTCCGAGCCGACAGTCGAGCCTGACGCCCCTGCGGCCGAAGAGACGCCTGTCGAGCACGTCGCCCGTCGTCGTCCATCGGCGCGCAAGTTCCTCACGGTCGGTGCGACCGTCGGTGTGATGAGCCTGGCCGGGCTCCTCGCGGTCGGAATGACCCTTCCGGCTGAGGCCGTCGCCGCAGTGCAGGGCTCGCCGTCGCTCGCGGCCACGTCTCTCGTCGCCGCATCGGGCTCCAAGTCGGCGGACAGCGCCGACGATGAGATCCAGGCCTTCGTCACGTCCTCCGACGTGCAGAACGAGTCGCTCGCGCGCTCCGACAGCTTCTCGACCGTCTCCCTGATCCAGGTGGCGTCCGAAGAGGGCATCAACTACTCCAACGAGGTCTTCACCAACGACGCAGAGGCCGCCATCCAGTGGCCCTTCAAGGTCGGCGTGGGGATGAGCTCGGGATACGGCATGCGCTGGGGTCGCCTGCACGAGGGCATCGACTTCGTCCCCGGCGAAGGTGCGCCCATCCAGGCGATCGCCGACGGCGTCGTGCGCACTGCCACCGAGCAGGGTGGCGCCTACGGCGTGACCGTCTACATCGACCACGTGATCGACGGACAGATCGTCACGAGCCACTACTCGCACATGCAGTACGGGTCGCTGCAGGTCACGGCCGGGCAGACCGTGAAGGTCGGCGACATCGTCGGGCACACCGGAAACACCGGCCGCTCGTACGGCGCGCACCTGCATTTCGAGATCATCATCAACGGCGGCACCATCGATCCGCTGCCGTGGCTGCGCGAGAACGCGGGTCGCACCTCGTATTGACACCTCGATTTCATGAGGACGCCACAGTGATGGTATTCTCGTGTGGTTGCCCCGCGAGGGGCAGCGCGCCCCGATAGCTCAGTGGCAGAGCACTTCCATGGTAAGGAAGGGGTCGTCAGTTCAATCCTGACTCGGGGCTCACAGCGTTCGTATCTGCGATGCGGATGCGGTGTGGCAGGGTAGCTCAGCTGGTCAGAGCGCACGACTCATAATCGTGAGGTCGCGGGTTCAAGCCCCGCTCCTGCTACAGATCAAGACCCCCGGTTTTCCGGGGGTTTTGTCGTATCCGGGCTCAGGAGCGACCGGCTCCGACCCGCGCGCGCTCGGTGAGCTGCGCATACATGTACATGTCCCGTGGCCGCCCGTCGATCCTCTGCCAGGCCTTCAGAAGGCCCTCGCGTTCATAGCCTGCGCTCTCCGCCACGCGCCAGGATCCTTCGTTGGCCGGCTCCACATAGAGCTCGAGACGGTCGAGGCGTTCGAGAGTCGATGCCCACGACGTCAGGGTGGCGAGAGCGTCGGCCGCAAAGCCGCGCCGGCGCTGTGACGCAGCGACCCAGTATCCGAGGCTCGCGCGCGTGCGACCGACCGGAAAGAGACCGATGTGACCGACCGCGCGATCATCGAGGTCCGCGATCGCGAACGCATAACCCGCGCCCGACTCGAGCCTCTGATGCTGACGACGGATGAACGCCACGGCCGCGGTCTCGTCGGGGGTCCGCGGGACCGTGGTCACGAGCGGGATGAGCGTGTCGCGCGACGCCTCCTGCACGAGGGCGACGTCGGTGTCGCGCCATTCGCGGAGCCGCACCTGTCTGCCGGAGAGAATCGGAAGGACGAGAGGGGCATCGCTCATGATCCGATGGTCGCACGACGGCCATCGGAACGGTTGCTGCACGGCACGACGATGTCAAGGGGATGCCGGCTCGGGGCCCGACCCGGTCACACTGATCGTCCGATACCCCGACGATAGGAGCGATCATGTCAGACCCTCAGACAGGCCCGGACGAAGGTGCCGAGATCGACGCGACCGGCGTGGACGCCGACTTCGTGACGAACGACCCGGATCCCGAGATCGACCCCGCGACCCCGGGTGAGGATCAGAAGGCTGACGGCGACAACGCAGATCACCCTGACGAGCTCGAGGTGGGCGACCTTCCCTGACTTCGCAGACGACACGGGCCCGCTCCTCGAGGTGAGGAGCGGGCCCGTGATCTGTGGAGAGGCGTCAGTGAGCGGTCGGAGGGGCGTCGCTCTCGGCCGCGACATGCGCCTTGCCATCCGAACCGGCGGCGGTCCGGACGGGCGTTCCTCGTTGCTCGGCTTCGAGGCGCTCGGCCTCCTCGCCGCTGATGGCCTCGCCTCGGGCGACGAGCCCGGCCTGATCAGACAGCGGGATCTGCTTGAGGAACAGCGACAGCACGAGGGCGAGCACGATGAACGGCACGAGGAACCAGAAGACCGGAGCGAGAGCATCCGCGTAGGCCGTGACGATTCCGTCTCGTACCTCATCGGGAAGCGCGTTGAGCGTCGCCGGGTCGATGGTCGACGCCGCCTGCGATGCGTCCTCCGGCGATGCCCCGGCATCGGCGAAGACGCCGAGCAGGTTCTCGGTCAGACGGGTGGTGAAGATGGTGCCGAACACCGCGGTGCCGAGCGAGGCACCCACCTCGCGGAAGTAGTTGTTCGTGCTGGTCGCGGTGCCGATCTCGCCGGCGGGCACCGCGTTCTGCACGACCAGGACGACCACCTGCATGATCAGGCCGAGCCCGGCGCCGAACACGAACAGGAACGCGCAGATCAGCCAGATCGGCGTCTCGGCCGAGAGTGTGGTCATCGACACCATCGCGATGCCGGTGAGGATCGTGCCGACGATCGGGTAGATCTTGTACTTGCCGGTCTTCGAGATCGCGATGCCCGAGAAGATCGAGGTTCCGATGAGTCCGACCATCATCGGGATCATCAGCAGACCGGATGCCGCGGCCGACGTGCCGGACGACATCTGAAGGAACGTGGGCACGAAGCCGATCGCCGCGAACATGCCGATGCCGAGCACGAGTCCGATCGCGGTGGCGTTGACGAAGATCGGGTTGCGGAAGAGGCTCAGCGGGATGATCGGATCCTGCACCTTCGCCTCCGTGATCACGAAGGCCGTCGCGGCCACGACGAGACCCGCGCCCCAGGCCCAGGTCGCGAGGGAATCCCAGCCGAACTCCTTGTCGCCGCCGAAGTCGGTGAAGAAGATCAGGCAGGTGGTCGCGATCGACAGGAAGATCACGCCGAAGATGTCGATCGGCTTCTGAGCCTTCTTGCTCGGCAGCTTCAACGCGACGAGCGCGATGATGAACGCCGCGATGCCGACGGGGATGTTGATGTAGAACGCCCACTGCCACGTCAGGTGGTCGACGAAGAAGCCTCCGAGCAGCGGACCGGCCACCGCAGAGAGACCGAAGACGGCGCCGAGCGGACCCATGTACTTGCCGCGTTCGTTCGCGGGGACGATGTCGGCGATGATCGCCTGCGACAGGATCATCAGTCCGCCGCCGCCGAGGCCCTGCAGTGCGCGGAACGTGACGAACATCCAGAAGTCGGTGGCGAAGGCGCAGCCGACCGATGCGAGCGTGAACAGCGCGATCGCGACGAGGAACAGGTTGCGTCGGCCGAGGACGTCACCGAACTTGCCGTAGATCGGCATGACGATCGTGGTCGCCAGCAGGTAGGCGGTGGTGATCCAGACCTGATGGTCGACGCCGCCGAGCTGTCCGACGATCGTCGGCATGGCGGTCGAGACGATCGTCTGGTCGAGGCTCGAGAGCAGCATCCCGGCGATCAGGGCGCTGAAGATGATCCAGATGCGCCGCTTGGTGAGCAGGAACGGCGCGTCCTTGGTGGCTGTGGCGGACATTCAGTCGGCTTTCTGTGATGGTGCGAACACGGCGCGAGCGATCTCG
This sequence comes from Microbacterium sp. SWDP-B6, assembly GCF_059803615.1. NCBI lineage: Bacteria > Bacillati > Actinomycetota > Actinomycetes > Micrococcales > Microbacteriaceae > Microbacterium > Microbacterium sp. SWDP-B6. Next base: position 51,195 of record NZ_JAPFGV010000017.1, read on the forward strand.
AGGCGACGCCTGACGAGATCGCTGAAGGAATCGGTCGAGTGATGGTGCAGCAGTTGGTCCATGCACAGGCGCACCAGCGCGCCGACGGTGTGGACCATGACCTCGGCGTGCAACTCGGCATCGGCAGCGCCCTCGCCGCTTCGCCGCACGACGAGCTCCATGTCGCGACGCTCGTTCTTCGCCAGCTGCTCGAACGCGGCCTTGAGCAGCCGAGGCTCCTGCTCGATCACCGCGAACATGGCGGGCGCGTCGTCGAGCGGGTTGAAGAGCTCGAATCGGGCGATCGTCAGCCGGAGGAAATCATCGAGGAGGTCGCCGCTCTGGGCGACGAACTCCGCTTCGAGGCCCTCCTGTCGGGAGTCGATCGCGGCGAACCCGAAGACGGCGTTCTCCTTGCTCTCGAAGTAGTTGAAGAACGTGCGCCGCGAGACGCCCACCTCGGCGCAGAGCTCCTCGACCGTGAAACCGGCGAAGCCGCGCTCCGTCGTCAGTCGGCGTGCCGCATCGGTGAGCGCGCGCGTCGTCTCGCGCCTGCGCTGCTCTCGCAGTGAATCTGCACTCTCACTCATAGAGTGCAATATTGCACTCCGAACCTAAGAGTGCACTGTGAGCGCGAGTGACATCGTTTCATATCCGTAATACTTACGAAACACTCCGTATCGTATCGTTGGGCCATGACCTCCGATCCGATCGAGAAGCCCGGCCGTCCCACCGACGAGGACCTCACTCGACGCATCCTCGCGACGGCAGGCGAGATGCTCGGCCGAAACGGCTATCAGGCACTCAGCGTGGAGCAGGTGTCGAAGGCGGTCGGCTGCGGCAAGACCGCGATCTATCGCCGTTACGCCGACAAGGGCGCGCTCGTCGCCGCGGTGCTCCGATCGCAGGTCGAGATCGGAGCAATGCCCGATCGCGGAGACATCCGTGCCGACCTGCTCGAACACGTGCTGCAGAACCAGCGCAACCAGGAGCTGTCTCCCGAACAGAGCCACGGCCTGCGCGCGATGTTCGAGCCGGATGTCTTTCCCACTCTGTGGGATTCCTTCTTCCAGCACCGCCGTAGGCAGGGCGTCGAGATCATCGATCGAGCCATCGCCCGCGGCGAGCTCCCGGAGGACGTCCACCACGACATCCTCCTCGACACGATCGCCGGGCTCACCCTGTACCGGCAGTCCGTCAAGCGCATCCACATCGATGAGCGCCACTACGTCGACATCATCGACGCTCTCGTCAGCACCCCGCCGCGTCGCCTTGCAGACGCTGATGAACAGGCTTCCCCTTGACCACTGACACTCCACCCCTCACCCGATCCCTGCCGCACGTGAGCGCTCGCGCGGTCGTCGGCTTCCTCGTCTTCTGCGAACTCGCGAGCGGATTCGTCCAGGGGTTCTACGCCCCTCTGCTCGGCGAGATCGCCGGCCATCTCCAGGTCTCCGACGCCGACATCACCTGGTTCCTCACGGTCCAGACCCTGGCCGCAGCAGTCTGCGTGCCGCTGCTCTCCAAGCTCGGAGACATCTTCGGGCATCGCCGGATGCTCCGGATCGCCGTGGTCGCGGTGCTGATCGGCACTCTCGTCACCGCGTTCCTGCCGAGCTACCCGCTGGTGCTCGCCGCTCGCATCCTCGTGGGGCCACTCGCGGTGTGGCTGCCGCTCGAGATCGCTCTCGTGCACAACCGCATCAAGGGCGAGACGGCTCGCACCTCGATCGGCCTGCTCGTGTCGTGCCTGACGGGCGGCGCCATTCTCGGGACGATCTCGGCCGGCATCTTCTCCGCGATCCTGCCCACACTCACGCTGACACTGCTGGTGCCCGTGCTGTTCGTCGCAGTCAGCGTCTACGCGGTCTTCTTCAAGGTGCCCGAATCCACCTCGCGCACCGGGGCGAAGATCGACGTCGTCGGATTCATCGGCATCGGACTCGCGATGGTCGTGCTGCTGTTCGGTCTGCGCTTGGCGTCGACTGACGGGTTCGCCTCGGCCGCGACGATCGCCACCCTCGCTGCGGCAGTCGTCATCTTCGTGCTCTGGGTGCTGTGGGAGCTGCGCGTCACGTCACCCGCGATCGATGTGCGGCTGATCGTCTCGCCGCGCCTCGGGCCCGTCTACCTCACGGCATTCCTGTTCGGCATGGTGATGTTCGGTGCGCAGGCTCCCTCGACGACGTTCCTGACGGCCGATCCCGATACCGCCGGCTACGGCTTCGCGGCGTCCGCGGGAACAGCGTCGGCGGTCACGGCGGTCGTGACGATCCTCGCGACCGTGGGGGCAGCGACCTTCGCGCCGATCGCGCGCCGGATCGGCATCCGTGCGGTGCTGGTGACGGGTGCGGTTCTCGCCGCGTCGGGATCTCTCATCCAGATCGCGTTCCACGATGAGCTCTGGCAGATCTTCGTGATCTCGGCGATCAACGGCATCGGCATGGGGTTCCTGCTCGGTGCGCTTCCCGCGCTCGTCGCCGAACTGGCTCCGAGCGACTCGACCGGCATCGCGACCGGCGTGTACAACTCGTTGCGCACCCTCGGAGGTTCTGCTGCCGGTGCGGTGTTCGCCGTGCTGCTCGCGGGCTTCACGGCATCCGGATCCCTCAGCTCGTCGATCGGCGGCTACATCACGATCTGGAGCGTCTGCGCCGGGGCGTTCATCGTCGCCGCGCTCGCCCTGGCATTCATGCGCATGCCGCACGAGACCGACACCTCCCTCACGAAAGGCTGACCCTTGACCACCCCAGACTTCGCGGCGGATGCCGTCGCGATCCTGCCCGACCTCGTCGCGCTGCGGCGCGCCCTGCACGCCGACCCCGAGCTCGGACTCGACCTCCCTCGCACGCAGCAGAAGGTGCTCGACGCCCTCGCAGGGCTGCCGCTGGAGATCACCACCGGCACCCGCACGACTTCGGTGGTCGCGGTGCTGCGCGGCGGGCTGCCGGGGCCTGCGGTGCTGCTGCGCGGCGACATGGACGCCCTGCCGATCGAGGAGACGACCGGCCTCGACTTCGCCTCCGTCAACGGCACCATGCACGCGTGCGGTCACGACCTGCACACTGCAGGGCTGGTCGGTGCGGCGAAGCTGCTCGCCGCACGGTGCGATGAGCTGCACGGCTCGGTGATCTTCATGTTCCAGCCGGGGGAGGAGGGGCATGGCGGGGCGAAGATCATGATCGAGGAGGGGCTGCTCGACGCTGCGGGAGAGCGGCCGGTCGCCGCCTACGCGATCCACGTCGCCCCGGGCCCTCGCGGCGTCTTCGCGACGCGAGGCGGGGCGGTGGCCGCCGGGTCCAACCAGCTCTTCGTCACGGTGAACGGGCGAGGAGGGCACGGATCGCAGCCGCACCAGACGCTCGACCCGGTGCCCGCGGCGGCCGAGATCGTGCTCGCGCTGCAGAGTTTCGTGACACGGCGGTTCGATGCGTTCGACCCCGTCGTGCTGTCGGTGACCCGGCTCTCGACGGGAGACGGGGCGGTCAACGTCATTCCTGAGCAGGTCGAGCTGGCGGCGACGGTCCGCAACATGTCGCCGGCATCGCTCGCGACGCTGCAGGAGGGGCTCCCTCGAGTGATCGAGGGAGTGGCGGCCGCCCATGGGCTGTCGGCGGAGGTCCGGTTCGACACGATGTATCCGGTGACGGTGAACGACCCGGAGGAGACGTCCGAGACGGTCGACGTCCTGCGGGGTGCGTTCGGGGAGCAGCGGGTCGTGATGATGCCGACGCCGATGATGGGGTCGGAGGACTTCGCGTTCGTGCTGAACGAGGTTCCCGGCACGTTCATCGCGTTGATGACCTCGCCGCCCGATGCGGATCCGAGCACGATCGAGTGGAACCACTCGCCGCGGGTCGTGTTCGACGACGCGGTGCTCGGCGACCAGGCCGCGGCGCTGGCATCCGTCGCATTCGCCCGCACGGCGCGCTGAGATCGACTCTGATCTGAGGCCGCTCCCCACTCGGGGAGCGGCCTCCGTCATGATTCACGTCCAATTTGTGACGAATCGTTCGTAGCATCCGTCTTAGTGGTGTCGCTGCACTGCGGCCCTCCCCGCCGGGGATCCCACACACTGATGAAGGAGCACATGATGGCGAACGTCTCGAACGCACAGCAGCCCAAGGTCCAGGTCGCCCCGGCAGGTTCGACCGTCGCCTCGACCGGCCAGACGATCATCGAGAACGGCGTCGTCGCCAAGATCGCCGGCATCGCGGCTCGTGAGGTTCCCGGCGTCTACGCCCTCGGCGGCGGAGCAGCGCGCGCGGTCGGTGCCATCCGCGACGCGCTCAACTCCACCGACCTCACCCAGGGCATCAGCGTCGAGGTCGGCGAGACCCAGGTCGCCGTCGATGTGACCATCGTCGCCGAGTACCCGGTGTCGCTGCAGAAGGTCGCCGACGACGTGCGAGCTGCGATCTCCGTCGCGATGAGCGAGTACGTCGGCAAGCAGGCTGTCGAGGTCAACGTCACCATCAACGACGTGCACATCCCCTCCGACGACGACACGACCGCCGACACGGTCGCCACAGACGACGGCACGGAGACACGTGTCCTGTAGCCCCTCGAGATGCGTACGAGTGACCGGATCAGCATCTCGTGACCGCTCCGTCGGATCGTCGATCCGATCCGACGGTGCGTCTGCTCCGAACTTCTCACGGGGCATGGAAGAGGGAGTCGACGTATGGCTGGGGAACGATTTCGCTCTGCTCTCGAGCAGGCGGATGACCGGATGGTCGCCGGTCGGGCGATGGACGGCGACGTGGCCGCCTTCGCCGTGCTGGTGCGGCGGTACACGCCGATGATGCGTGCGTACACGCAGCGGATGCTGAACGCGTCGGCCGATGTCGATGACATCGTCCAGGAGACGTTCGTCACCGCATGGCAGCGGTTCTCCGAACTCGAGGACCCGGCGAAGGTCAAGAGCTGGCTGATGCGCATCGTGAGCCGCAAGGCGGTCGACCGCATCCGCGCGCTGCGACCGATGCTCGACGTCGACGACATGGAGCAGGCGGCTCCGTCGCACAGCGCGCCCGCGCGTGTGGTGGAGGCGCGCGAGGGGATCGAGGCGCTCGGCGCGGCGTTGCAGGAGCTGCCCGCTGCTCAGCGTGAATGCTGGGTGCTGAGGGAGATGGGCGGCTACTCGTACGACGAGATCGCGTCGGAGCTCGACATCTCGGTGTCGACGGCACGTGGTCTTCTCGCTCGAGCCAGAAAGTTCATGATCGTGCGAATGGAGGCCTGGCGATGACTGAAGAGCAGAAGGCTCCCGACGTGCGTCAGCTCGGACTCGAGCCGAGCGATCTCGACGGGCACACCCTCGAAGAGCTGAGCGACTATCTCGAGGCCGGCAGGCTTCCCGTCGACCCGTCGATCGAGGGCTCGCCGGGGTGCCAGCTCGCACTGGACGCGCTCGAGCGGCTGCAGGGTCTGGGGGGACAGCTGATCGAAGCGGATGCCGCGGCGAGGCCGGAGGTCGACGACAGCTGGGTCGACCGCATCCTCTCGGGGATCGCGCTGGATGCCCGTGCAGGACGCCGCATCCCGTTCGACGAATCCGACCCCTCCGTGGACTTCGGCATCACGGAAGGCGCGGTCCGGGGACTCATCCGCTCGGCGGAGAACGCCGTGCCCGGCATCATGGTCGGTCGGTCGACTCTCGACGGAGACGTCACCGTCGTGGGCGAGCCGATCCGGATCGCGATCGAGGTCAACGCCATCTACGGGGAGTCCATCCCGACCGCGGTCGCGCGGCTTCGCACCGAGATCGCGGAGCGTCTGCACCGGCAGACGGACCTCACCGTGACCTCGATCGACGTCACGGTGCGAGACATCCAACGGATCAGCAGTGCAGCGGAGGAGACCTCATGAGCACCACAGCCCTACCTGGACTCGCCGAGCGGATCGAGGCGGCGGTGCTGGCGACGGCCGGCGTGCGCAACGTCTACCGAGCGGGCTCGCTGGTGTCGAACATCGTCGGAGAAGGGGCCGTGGCGATCGGCATCAGCCGGAGCGATGAGGCTCTCGTGGCCGTCCGAACGGATGACGACGGGGTCGAGGTCGAGGCATCGCTCGGTGTCGAGTACTCGGCGAATGCCCTCGAGCTGCTCCGAGATGTCCGCGCGGCGATCGACAAGGTCCTCGCGGACGACGGGCTGGGGCCCGTCGAGATCGCGCTCACGATCGCGTACGTCCATCCGCGGGAGGCATCGTCGGACTGAGTGCGCGTGAGCGCGCGGAGGGGCCGATCCTGGGTGAGGATCGGCGCCTCTCGCTGTGTGAACGGGTGATCAGGGCGAACGGGTGATCAGGGTGAACGGCTGATCAGGCGATCGCGCGGATGCCGTCGACGAGGGGCGTGGTCGGTCGGCCGATCAGCCGGGCGAGGGTGCCGTCCGTGTCTGCGAGCGCGCCTGCGGCGATGCCGGCGTCGAGAGCGACGACGAATCCTGCGGTGCCCACGTCGAGACCGGCTGCCTGGAGGCCGGCGAGCTGCTCGTCGGCGGTGAGCGGCTGGTACTCCACCTCGCGGCCCGTGACCTCGGCGATCGCACCGGCGAGTTCGGTGTAGTTCCACGCGACGTCGCCGCCGAGCTCGTAGACCTGGCCGATGTGACCGTCCTCGAGCAGCACGACGGCTGCCGCTTCGGCGAAGTCCTTGCGGCTCGCGGAGGCGACTCGTCCGTCACCGGCTCCGGAGGCGAGCACGCCGGTCTCGGCAGCACGGGCGACGTCGGCGGCGTAGTTCTCGGTGTACCAGTTGTTGCGCAGGATCACCGAGGGGAGGTCCGAGGCCGCGATGAGCTCTTCGGTCGCCTTGTGCTCGGGGGCGAGCACGAGATCGCTCGTCGTCGCCTTCGGAGCGCTGGTGTAGACGAACTTCGTCACTCCGGCGGCCTTGGCGGCATCGATGACGGACTGGTGCTGGGCGACGCGCTGGCCGACCTCCGAACCCGAGATGAGCAGGACGCTGTCGACGCCCTCGACGGCTGCAGCGACGGAGGAGGGGTCGGTGTAGTCCAGTCGCGCGACCCGCACGCCGAGATCCTCGGCCTTCGCGACGTCGCGCGCGCCGGCGACGATCGACTGCGGGTCGGCGCCGCGCTCGAGGAGGCTGGCGATGACGAGGCGTCCGAGGTTGCCGGTCGCGCCGGTGACGAGGATGGTCATGGGGTGTCCTTTCGTAGGTGACATGAGCGACAACCGCCCCACCCGCGACGAACATTCCAACTGATGGGTACCCACTTTGAAGTAAGGTACGTACATGACGGTTAGTTATGCGCAGATCCGGGAAGCGACCCCGCAGATCTTCGAGCCTGGATGCAGCACACGAGTGATCCTCGACCACGTGATGAGCAAGTGGGGAGTGCTGGTGCTCTCGTCGCTCTCCGACGGGACCCGTCGCTGGGGCGAGTTGCGCCGCGAGGTCGGCGGCATCAGCGAGAAGATGCTCGCCTCCACCCTGCGCACCCTGGCGGACGACGGGCTCGTGCGCCGAGAATCCTTCCCGACGGTGCCCCCGCACGTCGAGTACAGCCTGACTCCGCTCGGCCGTGACCTCATGCGGCGGATGCTGCCGCTCGTCGAGTGGGTCGCCGAGCACGCCGATGACATGATCGATCGGGGCTAGTTCGACGGATTCCGTCGCCTCTCGGCGCAGATGAGCACGAAATCCGTCGGTGAAAGAAAAGGATTGACGCGATATACGTGGTAGCCGTATGTTCTGAGCATGTCAGCTACGACGCCGATCCATCTTGAACGCCCCGACGGCAAGGGGCTCGCATCCGGTTCGCTCGGGCTGTGGGGGTCCACCGTCATCGGGCTCGCATCCACCGCACCGGTCTACTCGCTGGTGGCCACGCTCGGATTCGTGGTGCTCGCGGTCGGAGCACAGGCGCCGATCGCCTTCATCATCGCCTTCGTGCCCATGCTGCTGATCGCCTTCGCCTACCGCGAGCTGAACAACGCCGTCCCCGACTGCGGCACCACGTTCACGTGGGGCACCAAGGCCTTCGGGCCCTGGGTCGGCTGGATGGGCGGCTGGGGAGTCGCGGTCGCCGGAATGGTCGTGCTCGCGAACCTCGCCCAGATCGCCTCGGTCTACTTCTGGTCGCTGATCGGCTTCGACCTCGAGAACAACGACTGGCGCATCATCCTGGTGGCCGTGCTCTTCATCGCCGCCATGACGTGGGTGAGCTGGCGCGGTGTCGAGATCGGCGAGCGCATCCAGAACGTCCTGCTCGGCATCCAGTACCTCGCACTGGCGATCTTCGTGGTGGCCGCCCTGTGGCAGTTCTTCGCAGGAACGGCGCCCGATCCCACCCCGTTCGACATGGAATGGCTCAATCCGTTCGGCTTCACCTCGTGGTCGGGCTTCACCGAGTCGATCCTGCTCGCCCTCTTCATCTACTGGGGCTGGGACACCTGCCTCGCGCTCAACGAGGAGACGAAGGACCCCAAGCGCATCCCGGGTCGTGCCGCGCTGCTGACCACCGTCATCCTGCTGTTCACCTACGTGGGCGTCACGATCGCGGCCATGATGTACGCCGGCCTCGGCGACACCGGCACCGGGCTCGGCAACGAGGCCAACGCCGACGACTTCTTCCTCGCGATCAAGGACGGACTTCTCGGACCCTTCGGCTGGGTGCTGGTGGTCGCCGTGATCATCTCGGCGATCTCCTCGACGCAGACGACGATCCTGCCCACCGCACGCGGAACACTCGCGATGGGCGTCTACCGCGCTCTGCCCGCGAAGTTCAAGGACGTGCACCCGACCTACAAGACGCCGTCGTTCTCGACGATCGTCATGGGCGTCGTCGCCTCGGTGTACTACGTCGGCATGACCCTGATCAGCGACAACATCCTGCAGGACTCGATCCTGTCGCTCGGCCTCGCCATCGCGTTCTACTACGCGATCACCGGCTTCGCCTGCGTCTGGTACTTCCGCAAGGACCTCACGACCTCGGCGCGTGACTTCTTCTTCAAGGGCCTCTTCCCGTTGCTGGGAGGCCTCATGCTGACGGGGGCGTTCGTGCAGTCGGCGATCGACATGTGGGATGTGGACTACGGCTACACCGTGCTCTTCGGCATCGGCGGAACGTTCGTGATCGGCATCGGCTCGCTCGCCTTCGGTCTCGTGCTCATGTTCGCCTGGTACCTGTTCCCGCGTTCGAAGCGGTTCTTCCGCGGCGAGAGCCTGAACCGCGACACCCAGGTCATGGTGCCGGACGAGCCGGGCGAGGTCATCCGCTCGATCGACGGCGGGATCTGAGCGGAGCCGGATCGCGCGCGGGTACGCCCTAGGCTTTATCCGTGCGCATCCGGCTCGACATCGCCTACGACGGCACCTACTTCCGCGGGTGGGCGAAGCAGCCGACCCTGCGCACCGTGCAGGGGACTCTCGAAGCCGCGCTCGCTCGCATCGTCGGCTCCGACGTGCAGTTCGTCGTCGCAGGGCGGACGGATGCCGGAGTGCACGCCGTGGGTCAGGTGGCGCACGTCGACCTCGACGAGGCGCAGTGGTCGCGCATCGAGTCGCGTCAGGGCCGCGCCCCGCAAGACCCCGCGGCGTCGATCGCGAGGCGCATGCGCGGTGTGCTCGGCGCCTACCCCGATGCGACCGTCACCCTTTCCTCCATCGCTCCCGACGGATTCGACGCCCGCTTCTCGGCGGTCTGGCGTCGCTACCGATATCGGCTCGCCGACTCGACCGCCGGCTATGACCCCCTTCGACGCCACGACACGACCGCGCACCGGGGTGTTCTGGACGATCAGGCGATGGATGCCGCGGCGCGGACGCTCATCGGGCTCCACGACTTCGCGGCATACTGCAAGCCCCGCGAGGAGGCCACGACCATCCGGACCCTCCTCGACTACCGATGGTCGCGGGACTCCGAGGGCGTGCTCGTCGCCGAGGTGAAGGCCGACGCGTTCTGCCACAGCATGGTGCGGGCGCTGGTGGGCGCATGCGTCGCCGTGGGTGAGGGGCGTCTCGACGTCGACGATCTGGTCGTGCTGCGCGACGCGCTCACCCGCACGAGCGAGTTCAAGGTGCTGGCCGCCAGGGGGCTGACGCTCACCGAGGTCGGATACCCGGCCGACGAGCTCCTGTCGACAAGGGCGGAGCAGACGCGCGCTCGTCGCGACGGCACGAGCGCATGACCCGACGCACGGCCGTGTTCGTCGAGGTCTCGTCGCCAGGATGGGCGTTCTGGCGGGCGGCGCTCGACACCTGTGTCGGTCTGAGCGTCGGCACTCTCTACACGTTCCTCGGCATCGTCGTGGTCGGCATCGTGGGGGAGGAGGCACTGTCCTCCCTGTACTGGCAGATCGACCTCGATCCGCTGTTCCGCGCGAGCATGGGGGTGATCCTGCTCATCGCCGCGGTGCTCGCGATCGTCGTGCCCTTCGTGCTGGTCGCCGAGCGGTTCGCCGCCCTCCGCGCGGTCGAGGCGAGCGCACGGGAGAACCCGGATGCCGTGCCGCAGCGATCACTGAGGACGGAGCTCGCGAAGGCCCCCGCCGCATACCTCCAGACCACAGGAACCGTGCTGTTCTGGTGCCTGGTCGGGCTCGGAGCCCTCTTCGCGCTCGCCGTCGTCTTCACAGAGGATCTGCGCGAAGACGGCCTGGTCTGGGCGGTGCTGCTCGTCTTCGCGGTGCTGGCGCTCGCCGCAGCGATGCTGCGGAGGCTGGGGCGACGACTCGTCGAACGCGACGATGCGCGGATGCGCGACCACTGGTCGCGGTGGAAGCAGCTCGTCCCTCGAGCGGACGCGTCCGACTCGGATCGTCGCGAGGCGGCGATCCGAGCGGTCGTTCCGCAGTGGCTCTCGACTCCGAGCAGGCGGACTCTCGGTCGCGTGGCCCGGGCGCTGCTCACCGCCACTCTCATCTCCCTGGGCGCTTTCATGATCTCGGTCTTCATGCGTCAGCAATGTCGCAACTGCGATCCGGTCTACTGGAACGAGCCGATCGAGAACGGCATCGACGTGCTGAGCCTGAGCAGCGGAGCGGCGCTCGCCGTGTGCGCAGCCCTCGGCATCCTCGCCTGGGTCGGAGGAGTGGTCCTGCAGTTCGCCCGCGAGCGTGCTCTGGCGAGCTGGGTCTCGGATGGAGCATCACGCAGTGTCGACGTGAGCCTGGTCGAGCCGCTGCTCTCCGGCAACCGATCGATGGTGCGCCTTCAGCTGGGTCTGACGGCCGTCGGCGCGGGTGCCGTCGTCGTGGGCATGGGGGCGCTCTGGGCGGAGTGGGCCGCCATGGACACGCGCGCCGTGCTTCTCACCGCCGTGGTGCTGATCGCGCTCGGGCTCGCGGTCGGGTGGGCGGATGCACGACGCAGCCGCAGAGAGCGACAGCTCGCGCGTGACGCCCTGTTCCCTGGCGACGTCGGACGCGTGGACGAAGACAAGCCCGCTGCGATCACGCGGGAGCGCCGACGCCGCAGGTGACCCGTTCGTGGCCGCCCTTCCCCGGGGG
>NZ_JAPFGV010000018.1:0-35855 GCF_059803615.1 Microbacterium sp. SWDP-B6
CCGCGACGTCGCGGCGGGTGTCGAAGGAGTCGCTCGTGTCGACCACGATGTCGGCGCCGGCGAACAGGCGCTCGGCATTCTCGGAGTCGAGTCTTTCAGTGGCGAGCAGCACGTCGGCGTCGGGCGACAGGGCCGTGATCGCGCGGGCGGCGGAGGCGGTCTTGGGGCGGCCGATGTCCTCGACGCGGTGCGCGAGCTGGCGCTGCAGATTCGTCAGTTCGACCACGTCGTCGTCGATCACGGTGATGGTGCCGATGCCGGCGGCTGCCAGCGCGAGCAGCACGGGGGAGCCGACGCCGCCGGCACCGACGACCGCGACGTGGGCCGCCGCCAGGCGACGCTGCCCCTCCTCGCCGATGCCGGCGAGCACGGCGTGCCGGGCGGTGCGGACGAGCTCCGCCGGATCGAGGGCGGGTGCGGGTGCGACGAGCGGCTGCATGGCACCAGGCTATGCCCGGCGTGCGACGTCGCGGTGAACTCAGACAGATTCGTCGTCGTCGGAGAGCGGACGAGAGCGCGCCAGGGTGTCGTGCTCCGCATATGCGGTCGATTAGGCCCGCAGCATCCGCATTCGCGGTAATGTTCACGCATGCAGACCTTTCGAATCGCCCGGGCCGCGCAGCTGCTCGGCGTGAGCGATGACACCGTGCGGCGCTGGGTCGATCAGGGCCTGCTGCCGACGACCGATGCAGTGCCCGCCGAGATCCCCGGCGATGCCCTCGCAGCGCGGGCAGTCGAGCTGGCCGATGAGGCGCACGAATCCAGCGACGCCCACTCGAGCGCCCGCAACCGCTTCGTCGGCATCGTGACCCGTGTGCAGATCGACGGGCTGATGGCGCAGGTCGACCTGCAGTCCGGCCCGCATCGCGTCGTCTCCCTCATGTCGGCCGAGGCGGCACGCGATCTGCACCTCGAGGTGGGTTCTCTGGCCACGGCATCCGTCAAGGCGACGCAGGTCGTCGTCGAAGTGCCGAAGGCCTGACATGCGCCGCACACCGCGCCGAACCGTCGCGATCGCACTGGCTGCCGCCGCCCTCGTGCTGACCGGGTGCGCCGTCGAGTCGCCGACACCCGCTGGCACTGAGGGGGCGTCCGGGGGCGCGGTGAGCGGCGAGCTCACGGTGTATGCCGCCGCGTCGCTGTCCGGCGCCTTCGACGAGATCGGCGATGCGTTCGAGCAGGAGAATCCCGAGGTGCGGTTCACCGGCGTGTACGACGGCTCGTCGACGCTGGTCACCCAGCTGCTCGAGGGTGCCCCCGCCGATGTGTTCGCCTCTGCAGACGAGGCCAACATGCGCAAGCTCGAGGATGCTGCGGTCGACCCCACCCTGTTCGCCTCCAACACGTTGGTGATCGCCGTTCCTGCGGGCAACCCCGGCGGGGTGGAGACCCTCGATGACCTGGCCGACGTCACGACGGTGCTCTGCGCGCCCGAGGTGCCGTGCGGCGCGGCATCCACGACCCTGCTGTCGTCTGCCGGAGTCGAAGTCGATGCGGCGAGCCTCGAGCAGAACGTCACAGCGGTGCTCACCAAGGTCGCAGCAGGGGAGGCGGACGCCGGGCTCGTCTACGCGACCGACGTGGTCGGCCGCGACGATGTCGAGGCGATCGTGCCCGACGGTGCCGACGAGGTCGTCAATCACTATCCGATCGCAGCGCTGTCCGAGGCATCGAACTCGGCGGGGGCTGAGGAGTTCGTCGCCTTCGTGCTCTCGGACGAGGGCCAGCGGATCCTCGCCGACCACGGTTTCGGGGCGCCGTGAGCGCTGCGGTCTCGCACGGCTACGCTCCGCGCACGCTGGCGATCCCGGCTCTGATCGGCTTGGCGTTCCTCATCCTGCCGCTCGCGGCTCTCGTCGCCCGCGTCGAGTGGTCGACGTTCATCGCCGACGTGACGTCGGAGGCCGCACGCTCGGCGCTGCTGCTCTCGCTCGGCACAGGTCTCATCGCCACCGTGCTCTGCATCGTGATCGGAGTGCCGCTGGCTCTGACGATCGCCCGTTCCGGCCCGCGTCTCGCCGCCGTGCTGCGGGCCGCCGTCACCGTTCCGCTCGTGCTGCCGCCCATGGTCGGCGGCGTCGCGCTGCTCTATCTGTTCGGACGAGCGGGGTGGTTCGGCGGCCTCGGCCTCTCGTTCAGCACTCCGGCCGTCGTGCTCGCGCAGACCTTCGTGGCGCTGCCCTTCCTGGTGCTGGCCGTCGAGGGCGCCGTGCGCACCTCCGGGGTCGAGTACGAGCGCACGGCGGCGGCTCTCGGCGCCGGACGCTGGACGATCCTCCGCCGCATCACGCTGCCGCTCGCCGCGCCCGGCATCGTCGCCGGAGTGGTGCTGTGCTTCGCCCGGGCCATCGGCGAGTTCGGAGCCACTGCGCTCTTCGCCGGCAATCGCCCCGGGGTCACACAGACCATGCCGCTCGCGATCTACACCGCGTTCAACGGTGCGGGTGTGGCGCAGGGGGCCGCCGTCGCGTTGGCACTGCTGCTGCTCGCCACCGCGATCCTCGTGCTGCTGCTCGTGCGTGGATGGCGTCCCGGGGCGGCGCGATGACCGGCGCAGAGGGTCTTCGCGCCCACGTCGTCGTGCAGCGTGAGCACTTCGTCGTCGACGTGTCGCTGCAGGTGCCCGCTGGCGCGACAGTGGCCGTGATGGGCCCGAGCGGTGCGGGAAAGTCGACCTTGCTGCAGGCGATCGCCGGACTCCAGTCGCTCGATGCCGGAGAGATCGCGGTCGAGGGGCGCGTCGTCGATCGTGTCGCCAAGCCACGAGTGCGCACGGAGCCGATGCGCCGAGGTGTCGTGCTGCTCGGGCAGAAGCCGAGGCTGTTCCCCCATCTCTCGGTCGGCGAGAACGTCGCCTTCGGTCCGCGCGCTGCGGGTATCGAGCATCGTGCTGCCCGCGCAGGCGCTGACGACTGGCTCGCACGGGTCGGGCTCCCGGGCTCGGGAGAGCGGATGCCGCACGAGCTGTCCGGAGGCGAGCAGCAGCGCGTCGCGGTCGCTCGTGCGCTCGCCGCATCCCCTCGCGTCGTGCTGCTCGACGAGCCGCTCGTCGCCCTCGACCCCGAGACCGCAGGCGACATCAGGCGGATGCTGCGCGATCAGCTCGCCTCGACCACCACCGTCGCCGTCACCCACGATGCGGCGGATGCCGTCGCGCTCGCCGATCGGTTGATCGTCGTCGAGGCTGGCCGCGTGACGCAGGAGGGGCCGGTGCGCGACGTGCTCGCCGCCCCGGCATCCAGGTTCGTGGCCTCGATCGCCGGGCTCAATCGCCTGGTGGGCGTCGCGAGCCAGGGTGCGTGGCGCGGCGGCGATGTGCGGCTGACCAGCGCCGATCCTGCGTCGCGTGAGCTCGCTGCGACGGACGGTGCCGCGCTCGCCGCGGTGTTCCGTCCGGGGGATGTCCAGGTCGCGGAGGCTGGCCCGGAGTCGTGGACGGCCGTGGTGACGCGCCTCGAGCCCACGCTGGGAGGTGTGCGCGTGCACACCGATGCGGGTGCGGTCGACCTGTCGCTGGATGCTGCCGGGGGCCTCACGGTCGGGGACAGGCTGCGGCTGCGCATCGACCCGGCGCTCGTGGGATTTGTCGCCGTCACCTGAGTCCGCCTCCGCTGCGCCGGATTGCTCACGGCATCCCGGATGGCTGATCGGATTCGGCCTCTCCGCCGGCCACCCGGGGACTCGTCAGCCGGAAAGCCACCAGCATCGATGGTTCATCCGCACAGCCGATTCACCTGTCGATCGTGGCCATGTTCGCGTCGTCATGCCGTGCGCCCGCAGCCGGTTCGAGCGCGGTCAGCCGGTCGGCCTGGTCGGCGGTGAGCTCGACGGCGTCCGCGGCGGTGTTCTCCTCCATTCGGGCAACGCGGCGCGTGCCGGGGATGGGCGCGATGTCGTCGCCGCGAGTGAGGATCCACGCCAGGGCGGTCTGCGCCGGCGTCGCGCCGATCTCGGCTCCGATCGCGCGCACCTCGTCGACGAGGCGGAGGTTTCGCGTGAAGTTCTCGCCCACGAACCGCGGGTTGGTCTTGCGCCAGTCGTCGTCGGGGATGTCGGCCGCTGAACGGATCTGACCGGTCAGCAGACCGTGTCCGAGCGGTGAGTAGGGAACGAAGCCGATGCCCAGTTCGCGCAGCAGCGGCAGGATCTCCGACTCCACATCACGGGTCCACAGCGAGTACTCGGTCTGCAGCGCCGACACCGGATGCACGGCGTGCGCGCGTCGGATCGTCTGCGCGGAGGCTTCGGAGAGCCCGAAGTGCAGTACCTTGCCTTCGGCGACCAGGTTGGCGACCGCGGCTGCCGTGTCTTCGATCGGCGTGTTCGGGTCGACACGGTGCTGGTAGTAGAGGTCGATGTGGTCGGTGCCCAAGCGTCGCAGGGAGCCCTCCACGGCGGCCTTCACGTTCTTCGGGCTGCTGTCGGTCACACCCGGTCCGCCGCCGGAGTGTGAGACGAGCCCGAACTTGGTGGCGATCTTCACCTGATCGCGGCGCCCCCTGATGGCCTGACCGACGATCTCCTCGCTGAGGTACGGCCCATAGATCTCGGCGGTGTCTATGTGGGTGACGCCCAGGTCGAGGGCGCGGTGGATGGTGCGGATGGACTCGTCATTGTCGAGGCCACCCCCGGTCGTGTATGTGCCCGCCATGGTCATGGCGCCGAGGCCGATGCGCGAGACGTCCAGGCTTCCGAGGTGTGCGTTCTTCATGACTGTTCCTTCTGTCGGATGATGATTCGAGTCAACGCTCTTCGGCCCGAGTTAGCGTGGCCCCGGCTATGGGTGCACCGACAGGACCCCTCTCGACCGAGCGGATCGGCGTACCGTCGTTGGCATGGAGACCCACGACGCCATCAGCGAGTTCCTCACGACGAGGCGTGCCAAGCTCACCCCCGAGCAAGTCGGGCTGCCCGACTTCGGCGGTCGTCGTCGAGTGCCGGGGCTGCGCCGAGAAGAGGTCGCCCTCGTCGCCGGAATGAGTGCCGAGTACTACAAGCGCCTCGAGCGCGGCAACGCGGCCGGGGTATCGGAGCAGGTCATCGACGGAGTCAGCCGGGCCCTGCAGCTCGACGATGCCGAACACGCGCATCTGCACGACCTCATCAGGGCGGCGAACGCCGGAGCGCATCTGCATCCCCGTCGTCGTCCCGTACGGGCGCAGCAGCTCACGCCGGGCTTGCGGCAGACGATCGATGCGATCTCCACCGTTCCCGTCTACGTGCAGAACGGTCGTCTCGACGCGGTCGCGACCAACGCCCTCGGTCGGGCGCTGTTCTCCGAGATGCTCGATGACGCGCATCCCCCGGCCAATGCGGCACGGTTCATGTTCCTCGATCCACGCGCCCAGTCCTTCTACCGGGAGTGGGACGCGCAGACGCGTCAGATCGTCGCTGTGCTCCGTGCCGAGGCAGGTCGGTCGCCGTACGACCGGAAGCTCAGCGATCTCGTCGGTGAGCTCTCCACCCGCAGCGATCTCTTCCGTACGCTGTGGGGAGCCCAC
Organism: Microbacterium sp. SWDP-B6; assembly: GCF_059803615.1. Classification (NCBI taxonomy): domain Bacteria; kingdom Bacillati; phylum Actinomycetota; class Actinomycetes; order Micrococcales; family Microbacteriaceae; genus Microbacterium; species Microbacterium sp. SWDP-B6. The sequence continues at coordinate 5,502 of NZ_JAPFGV010000018.1, forward strand.
GATGTGCGGGAGCACCGCACGGGGGTGAAGAAGGTGCACCACCCCGTGGTCGGAGACCTGGACCTCACATTCCAGGCCATGGACCTCGCGTCCGACCGGGGGCTCTCGATGATCGTCTTCTCTGCTGAGCCGGGCTCGGCCACCCATGAGCGCCTCCAACTGCTCGCCAACCTGGAGCACACGGCGGTGCGCGAAGCCGCGAAGGAGAACGGTCGAGCCTGATTCGCCGCGGCTCCGGGTGTCGGCGGTATCCCGAATGGCTGATCGGATGCGGCCGTGAATGCCGCCAGGTGGGGGAACAGCAGCCATGCGGTCCCGTCCGAGCCGACCGGCTCCGCGACCTGGCAATATGCCGGTCGTCGCGCCAGACGGGCCCCGACACCGAACGCGCGGGTAGTCTCGGAACATGTCGGGGAGAGGGAGACTGCGATGACGGCCGTGCCGGTCGTGATCGGTGTGCGCTCGCCGAACCCCGTGATCGCCGCTGACTCGGCGCCCGCGCCGCAGGGCCTCGTCGACACGCACGGTCGCGTGCACCGCGACCTGCGCATCTCGCTGACCGACCGCTGCTCGCTGCGCTGCACCTACTGCATGCCCGAGCAGGGCAACGAATGGCTCGCGCGCACCAGCATCCTGTCGACCGACGAGATCGTCGAGGTGGCGCAGGTCGCGGCCTCGTTCGGCATCCGCACCTTCCGGCTCACGGGCGGTGAACCGCTGCTGCGCGCCGACATCGTCGAGGTCGTTCGCCGCGTCTCGGCGATCCAGGGCGACGAGGGCCCCGTCGAGGTCGCCATGACCACCAACGGCATCACGCTCGCGAAGCACCTGCCCGCACTGATCGACGCCGGGCTCACACGCCTGAACATCAGCATCGACACGGTCGACCGTCAGCGCTTCGCCGACCTCACCCGCCGCGACCGCATCGACGACGTGTTCGAGGGCATCGCGGCAGCGGCGGCATCCGAGCTCCGCCCGCTCAAGCTCAACACCGTCGCGATGCGCGGTGTGAACGACGATGAGCTGCCTGACCTGGTCGCGTTCGCGATGGAGGTCGGCGCGCAGCTGCGCTTCATCGAGCAGATGCCTCTCGACGCCGGGCACACGTGGGATCGTGCGTCGATGGTCACGCGCGAGGAGATCCTCGAGAAGCTCGGCGCGCGGTGGAGTCTCGAGCCCGTTCCCGGACGCGGCGGCGCGCCGGCCGAGAAGTGGCGCATCGACGGCGGCCCGCACGAGGTCGGCGTGATCGCCTCGGTCACCGCCCCCTTCTGCGGCGCGTGCGACCGGCTGCGCCTGACGGCCGACGGTCAGCTGCGCAACTGCCTGTTCTCCAACGCCGAATACGACCTGATCGGCGTGCTGCGCGGCGACGGGGCATTCGACTCCGCCCGGCGTGCCGGCGGGATCGCCGACATGCTCCGCTCCTGCGTGCACGGCAAGCTGCCGGGCCACGCCATCAACGACCCGTCTTTCCTGCAGCCCGCCCGCGGCATGAACGCCATCGGCGGCTGAGGCAGCGCCTCTTCGCGTTCACAATTCAGCAGAGAACGCGCGTTCCGCGGGCTCAGGGCAGGGTTGCGGCCCGGTTCCGGCCGTCCATGCTGAATTATGAACGGCGAGGGAACAGTCTCAGTCGAGGAACTCGCGCGCAGCCGCCGACAGCGCCGTGACGCCGACCTCGATCGTCGGGTGGATCTCCGGTGCGAAGAAGGGCGAGTGGTTCGTCGGGATGTCCTTGTCGAGGGTCCCGGCCGCCGATGCCGCGGCGAACTTCGCCGCATCGACGCCGCCCCAGAACCAGAACACCAGGGGCGCCCCGGTGTCGCGGGCGAACCACGACACGTCCTCGCTGCCGGTGAACATGCCGGGGTCGATCACCGACGCCTCACCGAGCGCGCGCTGCAGCGCCGACGTGACGCGTGCCGTGGCATCCGCATCGTTGATAGTCGGCGGCAGGGTGTGGTCTGTGCGGATCTCGGGCTCGCGCTCTGCTCCCGATGCCGCGGCCTCGGCGCGCACGATGCGCTCGACGCTCGCGAGCACCTTGTCGCGCATCTCGTCGTTCGGGTAGCGCAGGCTGAGCTCGAGCTTCGCCTCGGCGGGGATGATGTTGTTCTTCAGACCCGCGTGGATCGAGCCGACCGTGACCACGGCGACGTCGCGGGGGTCGACCTCTCGCGAGGCGATGGTCTGCAGTCGCATGACGGTCGCCGCGGCCATGACCACGGGGTCGATGGTCGAGTGCGGCCGCGAGCCGTGTCCGCCGCGTCCGTGCAGCACGACGGTGAGGCCGTCGGATGCCGCCATCTGAGTGCCTGGGCGTACGCCGATCGTGCCGGCGGGCAGGGGAGTGACGTGCTGGCCCAGGACGACATCGGGGTGCGGCACGAGGTCACGGAGGCCGGCGTCGAGCATGGCGCGGGAGCCTGCTCCGTACTCCTCGGCGGGCTGGATCAGCACGACCACGGTTCCCGACCAGTCGTCCTTCTCGGCGACGAGCTTCTCGACCGCACCGATCATGGCGGTGACGTGCATGTCGTGACCGCAGGCGTGCATGACGGGCACGGTGTTGCCGGCGGGGTCGATGCCGGTCGCGGTGCTGGCATAGGCGAGGCCGGTCTCTTCACCTACGGGCAGTGCATCCATGTCGGCGCGCGCCCAGACGACCGGACCTTCGCCGTTGCGCAGGATGCCGACCACCCCGGTGACGCCGATGCCCTCGTGCACCTCGAGGCCGAGATCCCGCAGGTGACCGGCCGCGATGCCGGCGGTGCGCGTCTCCTGGAACGACAGTTCAGGGTGCTGGTGCAGGTCTGTGTAGAGCGCTTCGAGGTCGATCGTCATGGCCCCGAGCCTAGTCGCGGCACCTAGTCGCGGCGGTACGACTCCAGTGCCGGTCCGGGGTGCAGCACACCGTTGACGATCGAGCGGATCGCGAACTCGCTCGCCTCGCCCAGGTCGAAGACGTCGCGGTGCAGCAGCCACTGCAGCTGCAGCCCGTCCATCACGGCGAGGATGCTGGCCGCGGCGGTGGCCACGGTGTCGGGCTCCGTCACACCCTCCTGCGCGCACAGCAGGTGGAACGCGTCGGTGACCTCGCGCCGGAGGGTCGTGTAGCGGTCTTCGAAGTAGTCGCGACCGGGGTGGTTGTCGGTCACCGACTCCGACGACAGCACGGTGTAGGCCTGCACGATGCCGGGGCGCCGCTCGTTCGCGACCGCCGTGCGCACGAGGTGCAGGAAGAGCTCCGGCCCGCCGGGGATGTGCTTCTCGGCGAGCTCTGCGACGTCCGCCTGGTCGCGGTAGGCGAGCACCTCGAGCAGCAGCTTCTGCTTCGAGCCGAAATGGTGCAGCACGCCGGCGTGGGTGATGCCCACCTGCTCTGCGACGTCGGCGAGAGTGCCGTTGGTCGAACCCTTGTTGCCGAAGATCTCGACGGCGGCTTTGAGGATCTGCTCCCGCTTCTCGCGGGTGGCAGGCCGGACGGACGTGTGGGCGACAGCATCCTTCGACATGGTCCATCCTCTTCTGCACCGAATCCTGCACTGGATCGTACTTGCCAACTCTACTTACTGGCGGGTAACCTCGCACCAGCTTACTTTCTCGCCAGTAAGCGAATGAGGTCGGATGCCCGTGCACCGACAGCCACACAGCACAACGACCCGTGCCCAAGGAGAAGCAATGAAGCTCAGAAAGTCCATGATCGCTGTCGCGGCGATCTCCGCCCTCGGCGTCTCGGCCCTCGCCGGCTGCGCAGCCGGCGGATCGAACGACGGAGACGCCGGAGCAGGCGGCGCAGCCCTGACGATCGCCAAGCCCGACGGTGCGATCACCACCGAGTCGAACAACCCCTACGTCGGCGACTCGTCGGCCTCGAAGTACGGCTACGGCAAGGTCATCTTCGAGACCCTCGCCCTCGTGAACCAGACCGGCGATCGGGGGGTCACCCCCTGGCTCGCCGAGAGCATCGAGTGGAACGACGACTACACGGCCCTCACCGTCGTGCCTCGCAAGGACGTCACCTGGAGCGATGGCGAGCCCTTCACCGCCGACGACATCGTCTTCACCTACGAGCTCGTCTCGACCCCTGCGCTCGACACCGCGGGCCTCAAGTTCGAGGGCGCGACCATCGACGGCGACGCTGTGACGCTGAACTTCGGCGAGTCGAAGTACGTGAACCAGGCCCGCGTGCTGCACGTGCCGATCGTGCCGAAGCACATCTGGGAGAACCTCGACGAGCCTGCCACCGACCCCGTCAAGGGCGACGACCTGGTCGGCACCGGCCCCTACGCGCTGTCGAACTGGTCGACCGAGTCGGTCACCCTCGAGGCGCGCGACGACTACTGGGGCGGCGACCTCGCGGTTCCCGAACTGCACTACGTCTCCTACGGCGACAACACGGCACTGACCACCGCTCTCGCACAGGGCGAGGCCGACTGGGCGCAGGCGTTCATCCCGCAGATCCAGGAGCAGTTCCTCGACGCCGACCCCGAGCACAACAAGTTCTTCGTGGCCCCGACGACCGGCTCTGCGACGCTGTTCATGAACCTGCAGCAGAAGCCGTTCGACGACGTGGCGTTCCGCCAGGCCCTCGCCTGGGTCATCGATCGCGACGCGTACGTCGACATCGCCCGTGAAGGGGCGAGCGAGCCGGTGTGGTCTGTGACCGGACTCTCGTCGATCCTCGAAGACGAGATCCAGCCCGAGTTCCAGGGCGAGGAGTACTCCGTCGATGCCGAGAAGGCGCGCGACCTGCTCGAGGGAGCCGGATACACCTGGAAGGACGACGCGCTGATCGACCCCGACGGCACGCCCGTCTCGTTCACGCTCTCGGTGCCCTCGGGGTGGAGCGACTGGAACACCGCGCAGGAGCTCATCGCCGAAGACGTCACCGAGGCCATCGGCGCCGAGGTCAAGATCGACATGCCCGACTGGGGCGGCTGGGCAGGACCCCGCGACGACGGATCGTTCTCGGCCATCATCCACTGGCTCGAAGACAGCGGCACGGCCTACGGTCTCTACACGTCGACGATGGACCCGCGCTGGATCTCGCCCGAGGGCATCGCCGGATTCAACTTCGGACGCTTCGAAGACCCCGCTGCGACTGACGCGCTGAACACCTACGCCAACGCGTCGTCCGATGACGAGCGCACCGCGGCCATCACGACGCTCGAGCAGATCTTCGTCGAGCAGGTCCCGGCGATCCCGCTCGGCGCGCACCCGCTGCTCGGCGAGTACAACACCCGCAACTACGTCGGGTGGCCTTCGGAGGAGGACCCGTATGCCTCGGGCGACCCGACTCAGCAGAACATCGTGCAGATCCTCACGAAGCTGAAGCCGGCCGAGTAAGCACGAGGCGTCGTACGCAGATTCGGCGCGTTTCGTCTCGCTTCGCTCGCTCAACGACCGGGGGAGGCCACCCCCCCGGTCGTTGAGCGAGGACCGAAGGACCGAGACGAAACGCGCCCCCCCCGACGAAGGACATCCCATGTCAGAACCCCTGCTCAGCGTGCGCGACTTCTCTGTCGTGTACGACGTCGATCCGCCCGTCGAGGCGGTGAAGAACGTGACGCTCGAACTGCAGCGAGGAGAGATCCTCGGCCTCGCGGGAGAGAGCGGATGCGGCAAGACCACCCTCGCCTACGGCGTGCAGCGTCTGCTGCGGGCTCCGGCCGTGATCGCGGGCGGCAGCGTGACGTTCCACGACGCATCCGGTGTCGACGTCGACATCAACGCGCTCGACGTCGATGCGATGCAGAAGTTCCGCTGGGACAAGGTCTCCATGGTGTTCCAGGGCGCGATGAACGCGCTCAACCCGGTGGCGACGATCGGCTCGCAGCTCGAGGACGTGTTCGAGATCCACCGGCCCGGCATGACTCGCAAGCAGCGCAGGGCCGAGGCCGAGGAGCTGCTCGAGATCGTCAAGGTCGGCCGTCAGCGCACACGCTCGTTCCCGCACGAGCTGTCGGGTGGCATGCGTCAGCGCGTCATGATCGCGATGGCCCTGGCGCTGCGCCCGCAGCTGATGGTCATGGACGAGCCGACCACGGCTCTCGATGTGCTGGTGCAGCGCGAGATCCTCAAGCAGATCTCGCAGCTGCGTCACGAGTTCGGCTTCTCGGTCATCTTCATCACCCACGATCTGCCGCTGCTGCTCGAGATCAGCGACCGCATCGCGATCATGCGCGAGGGCGAGATCGTCGAGCTCGCCTCCGCCGAGCAGATCTGGACGAACCCGCAGAACGACTACACGAAGACCCTGCTGTCGTCGTTCCCCCGTCTCACCGGCGCGAGAGGAGTGCTGACCCGATGACGACTCTCGAGTTCGCCGATGTCACCAAGGTCTACAACGTCAGAGGAGCCGGTCAGCTCAAGGCTCTCGACAACGTCAGCTTCACCCTGAACTCCGGCCAGACCATCGGTCTCGTCGGTCAGTCGGGCAGCGGCAAGTCGACCATCGCGAAGATCCTCACCCAGCTCGAGACGCCCACGTCGGGCGAGGTGCGGCTCGACGGCACGCCCATTCCCCGGCGCGGCAAGGGCCTGAGGAGGTACCGTCAGCAGCTGCGCATGGTCTTCCAAGACCCGTTCGCGTCGCTCAACCCGTACCACTCGATCAGGTACCACCTCGAGCGCCCCATCCGGCTCGACGACGTCGTGCCCAAGAACGAGACCGAGGCAGAGGTGCGCCGACTGCTCGAGCGCGTGCGCCTCGATGCGGATGCCGTGATCGACCGCCGTCCGCACGAGCTCTCCGGTGGCCAGCGTCAGCGCGTCGCCATCGCCCGCGCGCTCGCCTCGCGTCCGTCACTGCTCGTCGCCGACGAGCCCGTGTCGATGCTCGACGTGTCGATCCGTCTCGGGGTGCTGAACCTGCTCGCCGATCTGCAGCGAGAAGAGGGCCTCGGAGTGCTCTACATCACCCACGACCTCGCGACCGCGCGGCACTTCAGCGACAAGATCATGGTGCTCAACCAGGGTCGCGTCGTCGAGTACGGCGATGCCGACGACGTGATCCTCAACCCGCAGGACCCCTACACGCGCGAGCTGCGGGCGGCGTCTCCCGACCCCGACAAGCATTTCGCGACGACCGGCTCGCACGGAGGTGCACTGTGACCACCGCATCCCCCGATCTGGGTCAGATCGAACAGGAGAACCGCGACGCGCTCGAGGTCGGCACGACGGCGACCACCGCGCAGAAGGGGAGGAAGCTCGTACCCTGGCGGTTCTTCGCCGGACGCGCAGGGTTCTACCTGTTCACGCTGTGGGCGGCCATCACGATCAACTTCTTCCTGCCCCGGTTCATGAAGGGCGACGCGGTCAGCTCGTACCTCGCCCGCAACCGCAACGTCAGCCCCGAGGCTGCGGAGTCGCTGCGCATCCTGCTCGGCGTCGACACCGACAAGTCGATGTGGCAGCAGTACCTCGACTACTGGGCGATGCTGTTCCGCGGCGACCTCGGCATCTCCACGCTGCACGGTCTTCGTCCGGTGACCGAGGTGCTGGCATCCGCTCTTCCGTGGACGCTCGGCCTCGTCGGAATCGCGACGATCATCTCTTTCGCGCTCGGAACGGTCGGCGGCGCGATCGTCGGCTGGAAGCGCGGCAGCAGGCTCGACGCGCTCATCCCGATCACGACGTTCTTCAACACGATCCCGTACTTCTGGCTGGGTCTGATCGCGATCGCGATCTTCTCGTCGACGCTCAAATGGTTCCCGTCGTCGCACGCCTACGACAAGGGCCAGTCGCCCGAATGGAGCCTCGACTTCATCGGTCAGGTGATCATGCACGGCACCCTGCCGGCGGTCACGATCATCATCGCGTCGCTCGGCGGATGGATGCTGGGCATGCGCAACATGATGCTCACGGTGCTCGACGAGGACTACATCACGGTCGCGCAGGCGAAGGGCATGCCGAACAGGCGGGTGCTGTGGGCATACGCCGCCCGCAACGCCGTGCTGCCGCAGATCCAGAGCTTCGCGCTGTCGATCGGCTTCATCGTCGGCGGCACGATCGTCATGGAGATGGTCTTCAGCTACCCGGGCGTCGGCAAGCTGCTGCTGGACGCCACCAATGCGAAGGACTTCGCCCTCATGCAGGGAGTCTTCCTGGTGATCACGCTGTCGGTGCTGGTCGCCAACATCCTCGCCGACATCGTCTACGCATACCTCGACCCGCGCACGCGCCAGACGGAGGCCTGACATGAGCGTTCCCACCTCGACCGACACCACGGCCCCCGACGGCAGCACGGTCCCCACCGGGATGCCGGAGACCGCGACGTTCCGCACCGCGCGCGACGGCGCGCCCGGCCGCAAGACCTTCTGGTCGCAGCTCGCGCACTCGTTCGCCATGTTCCGCAACCCCAAGTCGATCGCCGGCCTGATCATCCTCGGGGTGTTCGTGCTGATCGCGATCTTCGCCCCGCTGCTCGCCCCCTACGGGGCCACGCAGAAAGACCGCACGGCCCTGCGGCAGCCGCCCTCGCTCGACCACTGGCTCGGCACCACGCACATGGGTGAAGACGTGCTCAGCCAGCTGATCTTCGGCACGCGCGGCGTCGTCGTGGTCGGCTTCCTTTCGGCCATCATCGCGACGATCATCGCCATCACGATCGGCGTCATCGCCGGCTACGTGCGCGGCTGGAAGAGCGAGTCGCTCTCGGCCCTCACCAATGTGTTCCTCGTGATCCCCGGCATCCCGCTGATCATCATCGTGGCGTCGCAGTTCGAGAACCCGCCGCTCATCGTGATCGCCGCGGTGCTCGGACTCACGGGCTGGGCGTGGGGTGCGCGTGTGCTGCGCGCGCAGACCATGTCGCTGCGCAACCGCGACTTCATCCAGGCCGCCCGCGCCAACGGCGAACCGCTGCACCGCATCATCACGGTCGAGATGCTGCCGAACCTCATGGCGCTGATCGCGTCGAGCTTCGTCGGCACCGTCACGGCGGCGATCCTCGGCCTCACGACCCTCGCCTTCATCGGCGTGATCCCGGTGAGCAACCTCAACTGGGGCACGATCCTCTTCTGGGCGCAGCAGAACGGCGCGTTCCCGCGGCTGTGGTGGTGGTACGTGCCCGCGGGGCTCTGCATCGCGATCATCGGCGTCGCCCTGTCGCTCATCAACTTCGGCATCGACGAGTACGTCAACCCGCGGTTGCGGTCGGCGGGTGAGCGCGCCCGTGCGATGAAGAAGAAGGGGCTCAACGTGAACGACCCGGTGACGGCGGTGCGCAGCATCCCGGCGGTCGACTCGGGTACCGTGCAGAGCGCCGCGGACGATACGACGAACCAGACACACGACACGAAGACACAGAACACGAAGTGATGACCTCTCAGACCCTGACCGAATCCCTGCCCTACCTCGACCCCGAACTGCCGATCGCGGCGCGCGTCGCCGACCTGCTCGACCGCATGACGGTCGAGGAGAAGGTCGGGCAGATGCTGCAGCTCGACGCCCGCGACGACCTCGACGACCACGTGCTGGGCAAGCACGTCGGCTCGATCCTGCACACCTCGCCCGAGCGCATCATCCGGGCGAACGAGCTGACCTCCCAGACACGGCTGCGCATCCCGCTGCTCGTCGCAGAGGACTGCATCCACGGCCACTCGTTCTGGCCCGGAGCGACCATCTATCCGACACAGCTCGGGATGGCTGCGACGTGGGATGCCGAGCTCGTCGAGAAGGTCGCGAGGGCGACCGCGGTCGAGGTCGCGGCGACCGGCATCCATTGGACCTTCTCGCCGGTGCTGTGCATCGCGCGCGACCTGCGCTGGGGTCGCATCGACGAGACCTTCGGCGAAGACCCGTTCCTGATCGGCGAACTCGCCTCGGCGATGGTGCGCGGATATCAGGGCGACGGCCTCGACGACCCGACCGCCATCCTCGCGACGGCCAAGCACTTCGCCGGCTACTCCGAGACGCAGGGCGGACGCGACGCGAGCGAGGCCGACATCTCTCGGCGCAAGCTGCGGTCGTGGTTCCTGCCGCCGTTCGAGCGGGTCGCCCGCGAGGGATGCCGCACGTTCATGCTCGGCTACCAGACGACCGACGGCGTGCCGATCACGGTCAACGACTGGCTGCTCAGCGACGTTCTTCGTGGCGAGTGGGGCTACACAGGCACCCTCATCACCGACTGGGACAACGTCGGCCGCATGGTGTGGGAGCAGCACGTGCAGCCCGACTACGCCCACGCCTCGGCCGCCGCCGTGAGCGCCGGCAACGACATGGTCATGAACACTCCGGGCTTCTTCGAGGGTGCACTCGAGGCTGTGTCGAACGGGTTGCTCGCCGAAGACGCGTTCGACGACGCCGTGGCCCGCATCCTCACCCTCAAGTTCGAGCTCGGGCTGTTCGAAGACCCGCGGCTTCCGCAGGACGACCTGGATGCCGTGGTCGGCAGCGCCGCGCACGCCGAACTCAACCTCGAGACCGCGCGTCGCTCGATCGTGCTGCTCGAGAACGACGGCGTGCTGCCCCTGGATGCCGCGACAGCGCTGAAGGTCGCCGTCGTCGGGCCGCTGGCCGACGACGCCCAGACGCAGCTCGGCGACTGGGCCGGTGGCTCCGGCCAGGCCGGATGGCTCGACGGTCAGCCGCGCGAGATGATCACCACCGTGCTCGACGGCCTCGCAGGCGTCGAGGGGTGGTCGGTCACGCATGCGCGTGGCGCCGACATCCTCACGCTCGAGGAAGACCCTCGGGGCGCGAAGTTCCCCGACGGCCAGCCCCGGCCCTCGGTCGTCGTGCCGAGCGCACCGGACGAGACGCTGATCGCCGAGGCCGTGGCTGCGGCGGCGGAATCCGATGTCGTGGTCGCCGTCGTGGGCGACCGCATCGAGCTCGTCGGCGAGGGGCGCTCGACCGCGACCCTCGAGCTGATCGGTGGGCAGAACGCCCTGCTCGACGCGCTGATCGCGACGGGGAAGCCCGTGGTGATCGTGCTGCTCGCATCCAAGCCGCTGGTGCTTCCGGCATCCGCTTCGCAGGCAGCCGCCGTGATCTGGGCGGCGAACCCGGGCATGCAGGGCGGGCGCGCGCTCGCCGAGATCATCTCGGGTGCGGTCGAGCCGTCAGGGCGACTGCCGATCTCGTTCGCGCGTCACGTCGGTCAGCAGCCCACGTACTACAACCAGATCCGCGGACAGCACGGCGACCGCTACGCCGACCTCACGCAGTCCCCGGCCTGGGCGTTCGGTGAGGGGCTGTCGTACTCGACGGTGTCGTACGGCGAGCTGTCGCTCGCCTCGACGACGCTGGGTCGCGACGACACGATCATCGCCGAGGTGACGGTGACGAACACGGGGGAGCGTCCGGCGCGCGAGACCGTGCAGGTCTACGTGCGCGACTCCATCACGAGCGTGAGCTGGGCCGACCGGGAGCTCAAGGGCTACCGTCAGGTCGACCTCGCGCCGGGGGAGTCGGCGCGAGTGCGTCTCGAGCTCGCGGTGGCGGAGTGCTCGATCGTCGACGCCGCCGGCATCCGTCGCGTCGAATCCGGTGCGTTCGAACTGCTCGTGGGTCCGAGCTCGCGCGACGAGGTGCTGCTGAGCGCCGCGTTCACCGTGGCCTGATCATCTGCGACGGGGGCGCTCAGGCGTCCTCGTCGCGGAGGCGCTGCGGGCCCGCGCCCTGGCTGCTGAGCGCGTCACCCGGGTTCAGCAGGCCGCACGCCTTCATAGACAGACAACCGCAGCCGATGCACCCGGTCAGCTCGCGTTCCAGGCGCTCGATGCCCTCGCGGCGCTTCTCGAGCTCGCGCTTCCAGCGTCGCGATGCGCGCTGCCAGTCCTCGTGGCTCGGCGTCTGCGTCAGCGGAACATCGGCGAATGCGTGCTGCACGTCGGCGAGGGGGATGCCGAGGCGTTTCGCCACCGTGATGAGTGACACCCGGCGCAGCATGTGCCTGGCGTAGCGGCGCTGGTTGCCGGCCGTGCGCGTGGAGGCGATGAGGCCGAGACTCTCGTAGAAGTGCAGGGCCGAGGGGGCGACCCCGGTGCGCCTGCTCATCTCGCCGATCGTCAACGGCTCATCAGGGCCGTGGACGGTGCGGTCGGTGTCGGTGTCTGCGCTCATCCCGGCCTCCTCGATTTGACCTCAAGTGTACTTGAGGTCATACGGTTGCAACCGTGACCCGAACGGAGACCGCCACCCTATGACCTACGTGATCGCCCTTCCCTGCGTCGATGTCAAGGATCGTGCGTGCATCGACGAATGCCCGGTTGACTGCATCTATGAGGGCGAGCGCTCGCTGTACATCCACCCCGACGAATGCGTCGACTGCGGTGCGTGCGAACCCGTCTGCCCCGTCGAGGCGATCTACTACGAAGACGACCTGCCGGAAGAATGGCAGGACTACTACAAGGCCAACGTCGAGTTCTTCGATGAGCTGGGGTCCCCCGGTGGCGCCGCGAAGCTGGGCATCATCGAGCGCGACCACCCGATCATCTCCGCACTTCCGCCTCAGGAGGCACCCGAATGAGCAGTCAGCAGCACCCCGCAGCGCCGGTTCCCTCAGAGGTCGGTGAAGGGCTCAAGGCCGCGTTCCGCGCGCATCCGGCGGGAGTCGCGATCATCACGGCGATGACCCCCGCGGGGCCGGTCGGCCTCACGGCATCCAGCGTCGCGTCCGTGGCGGTCGATCCCGCCGCGATCGTCTTCTCGGTCACCAGGGCGACCGGCAGTGCCGGGTCGATCCTCTCGGCCGACACGTTCGTCGTGCACCTGATCGACGACGAGCACTCCGCGCTGGCGCAGAGCTTCGCCGTGAGCGGCGCTGATCGGTTCACCCCCGAGCAGGGCTGGAGCTCGCTCCCCACCGGCGAGCCCTATCTGGCTGAGGCGCGAGCGGCGATGCGCGGTCACACCATGTCGACCGTGGCGGTCGGCTCATCGACCGTCGTGGTCGCCGAGATCGACGAGGTGCTGCTCGGAAGGCCCGGCCGCCCGCTCGTGTATCTCGACCGCCGATTCCACTCGCTGCCGAACGACCAGCACTGAAACCCCACCGAAAGGAACAGCATGACCTCTGCGTACACCCTCCCCGAGCTGCCGTACGACTACTCGGCTCTCGCCCCGCACATCTCGGGCAAGATCATGGAGCTGCACCACTCGAAGCACCACCAGGCCTACGTGACCGGTGCCAACACCGCGCTCGAGCAGCTGGCCGCAGCCCGCGACTCGAACGACTTCGCCGCGGTCAACAAGCTCGAGAAGGACCTCGCCTTCAACCTCGGCGGTCACATCAACCACTCGGTGTTCTGGGAGAACCTCTCGCCCGACGGCGGCGGCAACCCCGAGGGCGAGCTCGAGGCGGCACTGACCGACGCGTTCGGCTCGATCGACGCCTTCCGCGCGCACTTCACGGCGACCGCACTCGGCGTGCAGGGCTCGGGCTGGGCCGTGCTCGCGTGGGACAGCGTCGGAGCACGACCTGTCATCTTCCAGCTGTTCGACCAGCAGGGCAACGCCCCGCTCGGCGTCACCCCGCTGCTGCAGCTCGACGTCTGGGAGCACGCCTACTACCTCGACTACCTCAACGTGCGCGCCGACTACGTCAAGGCGTTCTGGGAGCTCGTCAACTGGTCCGACGTGCAGCGTCGGTTCCAGGCCGTGCAGGAGAAGACGCAGGGCCTCATCGTCGCCCGCTGAGTCGCCTGCTGATCCGTCTCCGTCCGTGCCTTCGGGAGGAGATCTCGTCTTCGGGAGGAGGATGCCGCAGCATCCGTCCTCCCGAAGCGCAGTTCTCCTCCCGAGGCGCAGGGGTCGGGATCAGGCGAGCAGTTCGCCCGCGAGCGTCTCGATGCGGCGGCGGATCTCGTCACGGATCGGACGCACGGAGTCGATGCCCTGGCCGGCCGGGTCGTCGAGCTTCCAGTCCTCGTAGCGCTTGCCCGGGAAGAACGGGCAGGCGTCGCCGCATCCCATCGTGATGACGACATCGGATGCCTGTACGGCCTCGGTCGTAAGCACCTTGGGCTGCTCGGCGGTGATGTCGATGCCGAGCTCGCCCATCGCCTCGACCGCGACCGGGTTGATCTGCTCGGCGGGCATGGAACCGGCGGATCGCACCTCGATGCGGTCTCCGGCGAACTCGCGCAGGAAGCCTGCGGCCATCTGCGAGCGTCCGGCGTTGTGCACGCACACGAACAGGACGGAGGGCTTGGTGGTGGTCGTCATGATGTCTCCAGGGTAAGCGAGCGTGCGGGCTCGGGCGACGGCGACGGAATCCTGCCGATCTGGAGCACACTCGGTGCGGCGCAGCAGCTTGCACCATCCGCTTCACCGAAGTCTCCCGATCCGCCGCAGACGCCGGTGTCAGGGAGGACGAGCTCAGTGCGGGCCGCGGCCTCGTGATCTCCGGCCAGGTGTGCGGCGACGCTGCGCACCTGCTCGTACCCCGTCAGCGCGAGGAACGTCGGTGCGCGGCCGTACGACTTCGCGCCGACGATGAAGAGCCCGGGCTCCGGTTGTGCGAGCTCGCGTGCGCCGGTCGCCGACACCGATCCGCACGAGTGGATGTTCGGATCGATCTCTGCGGCGATGCCGGCGACGGCCTCGAGGGAGGTGTCGAGGTCGATGCGCAGCTCCCGCAGGATGCCGGTGTCCGGACGGAAGCCGGTCAGCGCGAAGACCCGTCCGACAGCCGCCACCTCGCGTCCGTCCTCGGCGACGATCGTCATGCCGTCGCCCCCGGCGCGGAACTCCGCGACGCGGAACCCCTTGACCAGCTCGACCACGCCCGTGTCGATGACCTTGCGGGCGCGAGCGCCCAGTGCGGCGCGCTCCGGCAGCTCGTCGCCACTGCCGCCGCCGAAGACGTTCGCGGCGCTGCCGCGGCGCAGCAGCCAGGTCACCCGGGTTCCCGGTGCGCGGCGAGCCAGCTCGCTCAGGCGCAGCACCGCATGGGTGGCGGAGTGCCCCGCTCCGACGACGACGACGTGCTCGCCGGCGAGCTCCGCCACGTCGGCCGGGATGCGGTACGAGATGAGATCGGATGCCGCCCGCTCGCCGACCGCCGGGAAGCCGTCGGCGCCTGCCGGATTCGGCATGCCCCACGTGCCGCTCGCATCGACGACGGCACGGGCGAGGATGCGGGACTCGACACCGTCGACGTCGATGGTGTGCACGACGAACGGCGAACTCCTGCGCCCGGCGTCGACGACCTTGTCGCGCCCCTGGCGTGCGACTCCCGTGACGGTCGTCGCGTAGCGGATGCGGCCTCCCAGAGCACCCGCGAGCGGCGCCAGGTAGTCGCTCACCCACTCCGCCCCGGTCGGGTAGCCCGACGCAGGGGCGCTCCACCCCGTCGGCTCGAGCAGCCGACGGGCGGCCGAGTCGGTCAGTTCCGGCCATGCCGAGAACAGGCGCACATGCCCCCACTCCGAGACGGCGCTCGCAGCCCCCTGCCCTCGTTCGGCCACCACGACGTCTTCACCGCGTTCGATCAGATGTGCCGCTGCGGCGAGGCCCTGTGGTCCCGCTCCGATCACCACGACGGGCAGTTCAGACATCGCATCTCCTCAGATTGAAAATCATCGATATGAGAAGCATCGCGCACGTATCGAAGAATGTCAATACGTGAGAGGATGGTCGCATGACGCTTCCGGTGACGATCGAGCAGACCGCCTGCTGCACCCCGGGCACCGCAGCCGGGCTGCCGGTCGCCGAGGCCGAGCGCATCGCGCACCTCTTCAAAGCACTCGGAGACCCCACGCGCATCCGCCTGCTCTCGCTCATCTCGTCGGCGGAGGGCGGCGAGGCCTGCATCTGCGATCTCACCGCCCCGGTCGGCCTCTCGCAGGGCACCGTCTCGCACCACATGAAGCTCCTGGCCGACGCCGGACTCGTCACTCGCGAGCAGCGCGGCAAGTGGGCGTATTTCTCTCTCGCCGACGGCGCGCTCGACGCGGCCGGAGAAGCGCTGCGACGCGTCTGAGTCGGTCAGGCACACCCCGATAGGCTTGCTCCATGGCCCTTCTCTCGATCGCCGGCTCGACGCGCGCTCCGCATGAGCTGCGTTCGGCGACCCCGATGAGGAAGTCGATGCGCGTCGTCATGCACCCGGGCACGAATGGCTGGACCAGCGTCTGGGGCACACTCTCGCACGGTGAGATCGCGGGCTGCCCGCCGCCACGCGACTAGACCACGCCTCGATGGGGTGTGGTCTTCCGCGCCGTTCACCCCTTCTCTCGCGTGAGGTCTCTTCGTGTCCACTTCTCCTTCCCGTCCCCGTCTCCGCCTGGCTCCGCACGAGCTGTGGCGCGGCATCCGGAACAACGCCCGCAGCGACGTCCTCGGTGGCTCGCTCCTGCTCGCCGCCACCGTCGCCGCGCTGATCCTCGCCAACACCTCCGCGGTGTCGTGGTACGAGTCCGTGCGCGACTTCACCTTCGGCATCCCCGCGCTGCACCTCGACCTCAGCATCGGCGCCTGGGCGGCCGACGGCCTGCTGGCGATCTTCTTCTTCGTCGTCGGTCTCGAGCTGAAGGAGGAGTTCGTCACCGGTCGCCTGCGCGACCCCCGCCAGGCCGCGCTGCCGATCGCCGCGGCCGTCGGCGGAGTGATCGTGCCCGCGGTCATCTTCGCCGTCATCAACGCCGGCGACGGTGACGCCCTGCGCGGCTGGGCCATCCCGACCGCGACGGACATCGCGTTCGCCGTGGCCGTGATCGCCGTGGTGGGCAGGTTCCTGCCGCCCGCTCTGCGCGTCTTCCTGCTGACTCTCGCCATCATCGACGACCTCATCGCCATCACGATCATCGCCACGTTCTACACCGACACGATCAGCTTCCCGTGGCTCACGCTCGCCCTGCTTCCGCTCGCCGGATTCGCCCTCCTCGTGCAGAAGGGTGTTCGAGCGTGGTGGATCCTGCTGCCCCTCGCCGTAGCGGTCTGGGTCTGCATCCACGCCGCAGGGATCCACGCCACGGTCGCCGGCGTGCTGCTGGGCTTCGTCGTGCCCGTCGTGCCGACCGAGCGTGCCAGGGTCCCACGGGGAGTGGATGCCGACGGCGAGCCGGTGTACGACGGTCTGGCCCCGCACTTCGCCGATCGGTGGGACGTCGTGGCGACGCTGTTCGCCGTGCCGGTCTTCGCCTTCTTCGCGGCCGGAGTCACCATCGGCGGTGTCGAGGGGCTGCGGTCGGCTCTCACCGACCCGATCGCGATCGGAATCATCGTCGGACTCGTCTTGGGCAAACCGATCGGGATCCTCGCGACCACCTTCCTGCTCAGCCGCGTGCCGGCGCTGCGCCTCGACGAGACGCTGCGCTGGCCCGACCTGACCGGCATGGCCTTCCTCGCGGGGATCGGATTCACCGTCTCCCTGCTGGTCGGCGAGCTCGCCTACGGGTCGAGTTCGATCGCCGACGAGCACGTCAAGATCGGCGTGCTGCTGGGGTCCCTCATCGCGGCGGTCATCGGCGGCAGCATCCTCGCGCGGCGGAATGCCGTGGCGCGACGCGCGCGATGACGACGAGAGTATGCCCGTCGCGGGGCCAGCGCGATCAGACCAGGCGCGCGGTCGTTCCTCGGACGTTCAGCTCATAGGGGAGCTCTGCGGGTATGCCCGCGGCCTCTCCGTCGGCGAGCTTGGCGAGCACGGCATCCGCCGCGCGCTCACCCTGACCCAGCGGGAACTGGTCGACGGTGCTGAGCCGGAAGAACTCGCCGAGCTCATGGCCGTCGATGCCCACGATCGAGAGGTCGTCCGGCACGGCGAAGCCGAGGTCGCGGGCGGCGAGGATCGCACCGATGGCCATCTCGTCGGAAGCCGCGAACACGGCGGTGGGCCGGGGGCCCGGGCGGCCGAGCAGCTGCTTCGCCGCGCGGTACCCGCCCTCGACGGTGAAGTCGGCCGGTTCGAGGAAGGCGGGGTTCAGGGGGATTCCGGCTTTCGCCAGTGCCTTCTCGAACCCCAGGCGACGGTTCGTCGGGATGTGGAAGTCGATGTCGAACTCGGGGTTCGCGCCGATGTGGGCGATGTCATGGTGCCCGAGACCGATCAGGTGCTCTGTGGCGAGCTGCGCGACAGCCACGTCGTCGACCGTCAGGGTGTCGAGCTTCGGATTCGGGCCGCCGATCGCGATCACCGGCAGACCGAGGTCGAGCAGGTGCTGCGTCTCGTCGGCGTCGAGCTCGATCGACACCGCGATCACGGCGTCGACCCGCTGCCGCCGCAGGAACGTGTCGAACACGTGGCGGCGCACGTCCTTGTCGGCGGTGATGTTGTAGAGGGTGATGTCGTAGCCCTCGCGCATCAGCGCCGACGACACCCCCGACAGCACGGTGCTGAAGAACCAGCGGTCGAGAAATGGCACCACCACGCCGATGTTGCGGGTGCGACCCGACGCCAGGCTCGAGGCTCGAGACGAGACCACGTATCCGAGCGCCGCCGCCGCCTCCTGCACGCGTTGGCGAGCAGACTCCGACACGTGGCCTCGGCCGCTCAGAGCGCGCGAGACCGTCGCGGTCGAGACGCCGGCGAGCCGGGCGACCTCATCGATGCTCGCCATGGGGATTCCTCTCTGAGTCGGTGGGGCCGCGACATCCCCATCGGATGCCGCGGCCCCACCGTGTCCGGCTTATGCCGTGGTGTACCAGACGGCCGTGTCGACCGGCACAGCGCCGCCGTCGAACAGCTGGCTCTGCAGGATCACGAACGCGCCGGCGGGCAGCGGGATCGGCTCGGTGCCCAGGTTCGCGAGCACGTGCACGTCGCCGCGGCGGAATGCCACCGCATCCGCTCCGGCGTCCTCCCACACCAGCGAGCCGCTGCCGAAGCCGTACTCCCGGCGTCCGGCGAGCAGGCGCTTGTAGAGCGCGAGCGTCGACGAGGGGTCGACCTCCTCGACATCGCGCGAGTACGAGGCCCAGTCGGCCGGCTGCGGCAGCCACGACGCGCCGGTCTCGTTGAAGCCGAATGCCGGAGCATCCGCCTCCCACGGCAGCGGCACGCGGCATCCGTCTCGTCCGTAGCGCTCGCCGTTCGTGCGGAACCACGTCGGGTCCTGACGGAACGCGTCGGGGATCTCCATCGCCTCGGGCAGGCCGAGCTCTTCGCCCTGATAGAGGTAGGCGGAGCCGGGGAGGGCGAGCATCACGGTCGTCGCCGCGCGGGCGCGGGCGAGTCCGATCGCGGTGTCGGGCTTGTGCGGGGTGTTCGGGCCGATGCCCTCACCCTGCGGGTTCTCGGCGGTCAGCGCGAGGCGCGAGGCGTGGCGCACGACATCGTGGTTCGACAGCACCCAGGTGCTCGGAGCACCGACCGCACCGAACGCGTCGAGGGATTCGCGGATGACGTCGCCGAGAGCCTTCGCGTCCCACTCGGTCATCAGGTACGGGAAGTTGAACGTCTGGTGCATCTCGTCGGGGCGCACCCACAGAGCGGTCTGCTTCAGCGTCGGCATCCAGGCCTCGCCGCACAGAGCGCGATCGCCGTCGTACTCGGCGAGCACCTTGTGCCAGTCGCGGTAGATCTCGTGCACGCCGTCCTGACCCCAGTACGGCACGTCGTCCTCGCCGCCGCCCATCGAGTCGGCGTCGGCCGGCGGGGTGTAGTCGGGCAGGCCCTCGGCCTTGATCATGCCGTGAGCCACGTCGACGCGGAAGCCGTCGACGCCGCGGTCGAGCCAGAAGCGGAGGATGGAGCGGAACTCCTCGCGCACCTCTTCGTTGTTCCAGTCGAAGTCGGGCTGCGTGGGGTCGAAGATGTGCAGGTACCACTGGCCGGGAGTGCCGTCGGCCTCGGTGATGCGCTCCCACATGCCGCCGCCGAAGACGGATTCCCAATTGTTGGGAGGCAGCTCGCCGTTCTCGCCCTTGCCGTCGCGGAAGATGTACCGTGCTCGCTCGGGGCTGCCGGGAGCCGCCTTCAGCGCCTCCTGGAACCAGGCGTGCTGAGCAGACGAGTGGTTCGGGACCAGGTCGACGACGACGCGGATGCCGCGGGCGTGCGCCTCGTCGAGCATGGTGTCGAAGTCGTCGAGCGTGCCGAAGAGCGGGTCGACGTCGCGGTAGTCGGCCACGTCGTATCCTGCGTCACGCTGCGGGCTCGTCATGAACGGGCTCAGCCAGATCGCGTCGACGCCGAGCTCCTTCAGGGAGTCGAGCCGGCTGGTGATGCCGGGCAGGTCGCCGATGCCGTCACCAGAGGCGTCGGCGAACGAACGAGGGTAGATCTGGTAGATGACCGCGCTGCGCCACCACTCGGAACCGGGGGCTGCGATCTGCTCAAGCTGTGCCATGGGATCAGATTAGTGCAAACGCTTGCAGGTCTGCCACCATTGCGATCGAATCGTTTCGGCAACGCGATATTCCACGCCGCTCCACAGCGACTTGCAGCCCGGGAGTAGGCTTCGGGCATCCGACGACTGGAGGCTGTCATGGTTCCCGAGATCAACTACTGGGCGGTTCTGCTCGCGACCGCGTCGAGCATGGTCGTCGGCACGATCTGGTACTCCCCGAAGGTGTTCGGCACGCGCTGGTCGAAGCTCGCGAACGTCGACATGGATCGCCCGGGCTCGAGCGCGACGATGGCGATCATCACCACCGTGTTCGTGAGCTTCGCGACGGCCTGGGTGCTGGCCGGAGCCTCCGCCATCGCGTGGCACTTCTACGACGGGTCGTTCTTCTGGGCGGCCGTCGTCACCGGTGTGCTGCTGTGGGCCGGATTCACCGCCGCGCGGTTCATCACCCACGATGCGTTCGAGGGGCGCCCGACAGCGCTGACCACCATGAACATCGCCCACGAGCTCGTCACGATCGTGGTCATGGCGCTGATCATCGGCGTCTGGCCGCCTGCGCTCGGCTAGCCGGCTGGGGCATCCTTTGTGAGGTCCTGCGCGAGCATCACGAGGATCCCGCTCGGGCCACGCAGGTAGGTGAGCTTGTAGACGTCCTGGTAGTTCGCGACTCCCCGCAGGGGCCGGAATCCATGCCGGGCGGCGATGGCCAGGGACTCGTCGATGTCGTCCACCGAGAACGCCACCCGGTGCATCCCGATCTCGTTCGGCAGCGTGGGCTCGGTCTCGATCGCGTCGGGGTGGATGTACTCGAACAGCTCGAGCTGACCGTGGCCGTCCGGTGTCTGCAGCACGGCGATCTTCGCATGATTGCCGTCGAGGCCGACTGCGGTGTCGGCCCACTCTCCGCTGACCTCGTCGCGGCCGAGCACGGTGAGGCCGAGATCGGTGAAGAAGGCGATGGCCGCGTCGAGGTCGCGCACGGCGATGCCGACGTTCTCCAGTGTGATGGGCATGCGTCGGATGCTACTCGCGAGCGCGACACGCCGGATGAGCCGAAAGACTAGACCTTCGCCCCTTCCGCTCGGACTTCTTGGTATGCCAGCATTTTGCACGTGGCCTCCTGGTCGCTCGCGGGTCGTGCACTCGAACCGCGGTCCACACCGAGGGGGTCTTGATGTCGGGTTCGTCGCGTCGATCGGCTCCGTGGATGATCGCCGCCGCGCTCATCGCCGCCGCCCTGGTCGCGGGCGCGACGACCGCAGCCTCGGGTGATGGCCCCTCCGACGCTCCGACCGCCGACGTCGCCTCCGACCCCACGCTCTCCGTCGCCCTGGCCTACGAGTTCCTCGACGCCCGTGTCGACGAGTTCTGCGACGGTGCCGGGCACTGCCTCCCTCGCAGCTACGAGGGAGGGTTCTTCACCGACCTGCCGACGTGGGACTTCACTCCGTCCTTCGTCTACGACGACGCACTCGTCGTGATCGCGTACACCGCCAGGGGCCTGCCGGACGACATCCGCCGGGCGCAGACCATCGGCGACACCCTGCTCTTCGTGCAGGCGAACGATCCGATCGGCGACGGGCGAGTCCGCACGTCGTACGAACCCCACGGCATCCGACAGGGGCGCGTCGAGATCACCGGCCCGGGCACCTTCACGGGCAACCAGGCGTGGGCGGGCATGGCGCTCGCGCGTCTCTTCCACGCGACCGGCGAGTCGAAGTACCTCGACGGAGCCGTGCGGATCGCCGAGTGGATCCAGACCAACACCGCCGACATGGCGCGGGCCCCCTTCGGCTATACGGGGGGTCAGCTCGAGAACGGCTCTTCGCTGGAGTGGAAGTCCACCGAGCACAACACCGATATCGCCGGCTTCTTCACGCAGCTGGCCCAGCTGACCGGCGACCCCGTGTGGGCCGACAGAGCGGCGGTGGCCACGGCATTCGTCGCCGCGATGCAGAGCGCAGACGGTCACGTCGACACCGGCACGCTGCTCGACGGGTCGACCACGAACGTCTATCCGGTGCCGCTCGACGCCCAGACCTGGACGCTGCTCGGCACGGGTGACCCGCGGTACGGTGCGGCTGTCGACTGGGCGCTCGCGAACCTCATGGCCACGGACGGGCCGTACACCGGCCCGTCCATCAGTCACGTCGACACCTCCAAGGTGTGGTTCGAGGGCAGCGGCCACCTGGCACTGGCCCTGAAGCTGAGGGACGGAGCGGGCGACGCCGACCGCGCGGAGGCGCTGCTGAGCAGCATCCGACTCGGCCAGCGCGACGCGGCGAACGGAGACGGCAAGGGCATCGTGGCGACGTCGACCGACGGCCTGGATTCCGGCTTCGGCGACCTCTACTACGCCAGCCTGCACACCGGCGCGACGGCGTGGTACCTGCTCGCGGCCGCGGGGGACAACCCCTTCAGCCTTCCCGTCGACTGAGCGGCGCCGACTCCCGCCGGACGCGATTGCGATTGCGAGGTCAGTTTCGCATCTTCAGACCGATGCGGGGTCGAAAAAGCACCCGATTCGGTCGTTTCCGATGCGGAATCGACCCCGGCTGTGTGCGGGGTGCGGAATCGACCCCGGGTAGGAGTGCGGATGCCGCCTCGACCGGCCCCGGCCCTGGCGGGCTGCTGACCGGCGCGCCCGCGTGCCCTTCGGTGCTCAGGCGGTGCTTACGCGGCGACGCGCACGACCGCGGCGACCGCGCTCGTGAAGAAGTCGAGTCCGTCGAGGCCCGAGCGCATGGCGGCCGAGGTGTCGGGACCGAAGCCGGCCTCGGTGGCGTGCTCGGGGTGCGGCATGAGCCCCACGACGTTGCCCGCCTCGTTGGTGAGTCCGGCGATGTCGCGCAGCGATCCGTTGGGGTTGACGCCCGCATAGCGGAAGGCCACGAGACCCTCGCCCTCGAGACGGTCGAGCGTCTCTTCATCGGCGATGTAGCCGCCGTCGGCGTTCTTCAGCGGGATCGTGATCTCCTGGCCGGTGCGGAAGCGGTTCGTCCACGCCGTGTCGGAGTTCTCGACGATGAGCTTCTGGTCGCGACGCACGAAGTGCTGGTGGTCGTTGCGGATCAGGCCGCCGGGCAGCAGGTGCGCCTCGACGAGCATCTGGAAGCCGTTGCAGATGCCGAGGATCGGCATGCCCTTGGCGGCTGCGTCCTTGACCTCGCTCATGATCGGCGACAGCGCGGCGATCGCTCCGGCGCGCAGGTAGTCGCCGTAGCTGAAGCCACCGGGCAGCACCAGGGCATCGACGCCTTCGAGGTCGTGCGAACCGTGCCAGAGAGCGACGGGCTCGGCGCCGGCGATGCGCACGGCGCGCTGGGCGTCGCGGTCGTCGAGCGAGCCGGGGAAGGTGATGACGCCGATGCGGACGCTCACTCAGCGACCTCGATGCCCACGACGTCTTCGATCACGGAGTTGGAGAGCACCTCGTCGGCGATGCGACGGGCCTCGGCGAGGATCTCGTCGGTGACCTCGCCCTCGACGGTGAGCTCGAAGCGCTTGCCGATGCGGACATCGGTGAAGCCCTCGACGCCCAGACGGGAGAATGCGCCAGAGACGGCCTTCCCCTGCGGGTCGAGCAGTTCGGGCTTGGGCATGACGTCGACGACGATGGTGGGCATGTGGATCCTCCTGGCGGCCGCAGGCCGCAGCTATCGGTCGTTGAGCGACGAGCGCAGCGAGGAGTCGAAACGCGGGAGTCGCGGGCGGACGGGCGCGACCAGTCTACCGGCTCGCGGAAGGCGCCTTGAGCGAGAGCGCGAGCGTCAGGCGTGGAAGACGGTGTGCAGGTCTCCGATGGCCTCGCGGCCTCCCAGGCCGTCGATCTCGAACAGCACCGAGATCCCGACGACGTGGCTGCCGAGGCGCTCCACGAGCTCGCGTCCTGCGGCGAGCGTGCCACCCGTGGCGAGCACGTCGTCGATCAGCAGCACGCGGGATCCTGCGGGCAGGTCGTCGTGCATCTCGATCGTCGCCGTGCCGTACTCGAGCGCGTAGTCGACGGATGCCGCGGGCCGGGGCAGCTTGCCGGCCTTGCGGATCGGGATGAGTCCCACGCCGGCGGCGATGGCGGCCGCCCCGGCGAGGATGAACCCCCGCGCCTCGATGCCCGCGACCACGTCGAACTGCCCTGCGAACGGCGCGATGATCGCGTCGGTCGTGGCCTGAAGCGCCTCGGCGTCGGCGAGCAGCGGCGTGATGTCGCGGAAGATGATCCCCGCCTCCGGGTAGTCCGGGATGCTGCGGATCAGCGATTCGGCGCGGACGAGGGCGGGGGAGAGTTCGGTGTCGGGCACCGGTCAAGGGTACGACAACGCGAGGGCTTGACATTCGTGGGAGCGCTCCCATAGAGTCTCTCATCAATGCGTGGGAGCGCTCCCACGAGAGTTCCGCGCATTGCCCCGACGCACCACACGCACCACCACCGCACGACCCACCACAAAGGAGTGAACTGTGAACACACGTGCCCGCAAGCGGATCCTGACGGCAGCAGCCGTCGCATCCGTCTCTGCCCTGGCCCTCGCCGGCTGCGCCTCTGCCGACTCGGGAGACAGCGCCACCGGTGACGAGAAGGTCACGCTGACCGTCACGACGTTCGGCACCTTCGGATACGACGACCTCTACGACGAGTACGAGAAGGCGAACCCGAACGTCACGATCGAGGCGACCAACATCGACACCGGCGGCAACGCCCGCACCGACGCGTTCACGAAGATCGCGGCAGGCTCCGGCCTCAGCGACGTCGTCGCGATCGAGGAGGGCTGGCTCGGCGCCATCATGGACGTCTCCGACACCTTCGTCGACCTGCGCGACTACGGCATCGAAGACCGCAAGGCCGACTGGGTCGACTGGAAGTACGGACAGGCGACCGATGCCGAGGGCCGCGTGATCGGCTACGGCACCGACATCGGCCCGAGCGGCATCTGCTACAACGGCGCAGCCTTCGAGGCAGCAGGACTCCCGAGCGACCGCGAGTCGGTGGCCGAGCTGCTGAACGGCGACTGGGAGAACTACTTCGCGGTGGGTGCCGAGTACACGGCGAAGACCGGCAAGGCCTGGTACGACCACTCCGGCTTCGTCTGGAACGCCATGGTCAACCAGCTCGACGAGGGCTACTACACCTCCGATGGCGAGCTCAACGTCGAGGACAACGCCGAGCTCAAGGAGCGCTTCGAACTGCTCGGCTCCGCGACCGAGGGCGGCCAGTCCGCCGCGCAGACCGCATGGGACTGGAACGGCGGCAAGTCGTTCGTCGACGGCACCTTCGCCACGTTCGTCTGCCCCGGCTGGATGCTCGGAGTCGTGCAGGGTCAGGTCGAGGCCGGAGGCGGCGACGCGTCGACCGGCTGGGACTTCGCCGACGTGTTCCCCGGCGGAGCAGCCAACTGGGGCGGCGCCTTCCTGTCGATCCCCGAGAGCTCCGAGCACAAGGAAGCCGCGGCCGACCTGGCCGACTGGCTGACGCAGCCCGAGCAGCAGGTCAAGCAGTCCGCCGCCGCGGGCAACTTCCCCTCCACCGTCGAGGCGCAGGAGACGCTCTCCGCAGAGGCGACGCCGAACGCGTTCTTCAACGACGCGCCCACCGGCGCCATCCTCGCCGAGCGTGCGAAGGGCGTCGTGGCGCAGTTCAAGGGCGCCGATGACTCGGTGATCCAGGAGAACGTCTTCGGTCCGGCCCTCAGCGGCCTCGACCGCGGCGAGACCGACACCCAGGGCGCCTGGGATGCCGCGGTCAAGCTCCTGAACGAGCTGGTCGACTGACCCTCCGGTCGTTGAGCGAGCGCGGCGGAGCCGCCCGAGACGAAACGCTCACCGCGTCTCGTCTCGGGGCTTCGCTCCTCGCTCAACGACCGACGACTCTCCGGTCGTTGAGCGAGCACGGCGGAGCCGAGCAAGACGACACGCGCCACTCAGACGAAGGAACCCCTCATGACCCTCACAGCGGAACGCCGCGAGACGGCATCCGATGCGCCGAAGGCGGATGCCGCTGGCCGGCGTCCCTGGCGGCACCGCCTCTCGCGGTTCGACCAGAACGCGTCCCCGTACTTCTACATCTCGCCGTTCTTCCTGCTGTTCGGGCTGGTCGGACTCTTCCCTCTGCTATACACGGTGTGGGTGGCCGTGCACGAGTGGGACCTGCTCAAGGGGCAGGGTGAGTTCATCGGCGCAGGGAACTTCATCGAGATCCTCGGCGACGCGATGTTCTGGAACTCGATCTTCAACACCCTGAGCATCTTCCTGCTGTCGGCGATCCCGCAGCTCGCGGTAGCCCTGGTGATCGCGTACCTGCTCGATCGCGGCCTCCGTGCCCCCACGTTCTGGCGCATGAGCATCCTCATCCCGTTCGTGGTCACGCCCGTCGCCGTCGCCATCATCTTCTCGAGCATCTTCAACGAGGCCGACGGCCTCGCCAACAATCTGCTCAACCTGATCGGCATCGCCGACCAGCAGTGGAAGCACGACACGGCGCTCTCGCACCTGGCGATCGCCGTGATGGTGAACTTCCGCTGGACCGGCTACAACGCCCTCATCCTGCTCGCCGCCATGCAGGCGGTGCCTCGCGACCTCTACGAGTCGGCCGCGCTCGACGGCGCAGGAGCCGCGCGTCGCTTCTTCTCGATCACGATCCCCACGATCCGCCCGACCCTCATCTTCGTGATCATCACGGCCACGATCGGCGGTCTGCAGATCTTCGCCGAGCCCCGTCTGTTCGACGTCTCGACCGCGGGCGGAATCGGCGGCAGCGACCGACAGTTCCAGACCACGGTGCTGTTCCTGTGGGAGCTCGCCTTCTTCCGTCGAGACCTCGGCGAAGCATCCGCCGTCGCGATCCTGCTGTTCCTGCTCATCGTGGGCATCGGAGTGATCAACTTCCTCATCTCGAGGCGGATCTCGACAGGCGATGCTCCCCAGAACCGTGCCGCGCGACGGCGCGCACGCACCGCCGCGGCCGCAGCCGCGACGGCCGCAGCCGCAGGCTCGACGATCGCCACCACTACCGAGGAGAACGCGCGATGACCGCCACACAGGCGCTGAGCGTCCCCGAGAAGATCCGCAGGCGCCGAGGCGCCGTCGGCGGAAACGCCGGAATCGGCAGCCGCCCCGGATTCCTCACCTACGGCCTGCTCGCCGCATTCATCATCGGCAGCGTCTACCCCCTGTGGTGGTCGGTCGTCGTGGCGAGCGGCACCAACTCGACGCGCGGCGAGACCCTGCCGTTGATCCCCGGCGGCAACTTCCTCGCCAACGCCGCCAAGGTGTTCGACGCGATCCCGTTCTGGCTGGCGCTCGGGAACTCGTTCCTCATCTCCGGCATCATCACGCTGTCGGTCGTGACGTTCTCGACGCTCGCCGGATACGCGTTCGCCAAGCTCCGCTTCAAGGGACGCGACGGACTGATGATCTTCGTGATCGCGACCATGGCGATCCCGACGCAGCTCGGCATCATCCCCCTGTTCATGCTGATGCGCGAGCTCGGCTGGACGGGATCGATCGGCGCGGTCATCGTGCCGACCCTGGTCACCGCCTTCGGCGTCTTCTTCATGCGGCAGTACCTGGTCGACGTGATCCCCGACGAGCTGATCGAGGCCGCGCGCATGGACGGCGCCAACCAGTTCCGCACGTTCCTCACCGTCGGCCTCCCGGCGGCTCGGCCCGCCATGGCGATCCTCGGGCTCTTCACCTTCATGACCGCGTGGACCGACTACCTGTGGCCGCTGATCGTGCTCTCCCCGCAGAACCCGACTCTGCAGACGGCGCTCAGCCAGCTGCAGTCCGGCTATTACATCGACTACTCGATCGTGCTCGCCGGTGCGGTGCTCGCGACCCTTCCGCTGCTCGTCCTCTTCGTGGTGGCGGGCCGGCAGCTGGTCAGTGGCATCATGGCGGGCGCGGTGAAAGGATGACCCCTATGACCCGCGCCTTCCCCGAGAAGTTCCTGTTCGGCGCCGCGACAGCGGCGTACCAGATCGAGGGGGCCGCTTTCGAAGACGGGCGCACCGCGTCGATCTGGGATGCCTTCAGCCGCGAGCCGGGTGCGGTCATCGGCGGGGACAACGGCGACGTGGCGTGCGACCACTATCACCGCTACCCGCAGGACGTCGCGCTCATGAAAGAGCTCGGGCTGCAGACCTACCGCTTCTCGACCTCGTGGTCGCGGGTGCGTCCTGACGGCGGCGCGGTCAACGCGAAGGGCGTCGACTTCTACGAGCGCCTCGTCGACGAGCTGCTCGCGAACGATATCCTGCCGTGGCTGACCCTGTATCACTGGGACATGCCGCAGGCGCTGCAGGAGACCGGCGGCTGGACGAACCGCGACACCGTCGGACGCTTCCTCGAGTACGCGGGCACGATGCACGACGCACTGGGCGACCGCGTGAACGTGTGGACGACGCTGAACGAGCCCTGGTGCTCGTCGTTCCTCTCCTACACGGGCGGCGAGCACGCTCCCGGCCACACGAGCGTCGCCGAGGGGCTGCTCTCGGCCCACCACCTGCTGCTCGCCCACGGCGAGACGGTGCGCGAGCTGCGCGGTCGGGATGCGAGCCTCAACCTCGGCATCACCCTGAACCACACCGTCGCAGACCCGGCAGATCCGGCGAATCCCGCCGACGTCGACGCGGCTCGTCGGGTCGACGGCCAGTTCAACCGCTGGTTCCTCGACCCGATCTACCGCGGCGTGTACCCCGACGACATCATCAGGGACATCAGGGCGGTGGATGCCGACGCGGTGGCGCGCTTCACGGATGCCGTCCATGACGGCGATCTCGACGTGATCTCGCAGCCCATCGACACGCAGGGCGTCAACTACTACCACGGCGACTTCGTGTCGGGCACGGCGCCGGCGGAGATGCCGGTCAGCGGCGGACCCGCGACAGATCGCCCCGCACGCAGCCCCTACCCGTCGAGCGATGGCATCTACGCGGTCGAACGCGGACTGCCGCGCACCGCCCAGAACTGGGAGGTGCAGCCCGAGGGGCTGACCCGTCTGCTGCAGCGCGTGTGGACCGACTACGCCGAGCCCGCAGGAACCGTGCTCTACATGACCGAGAACGGTGCCGCCTACGACGACGTCGCCGTGGTCGAAGACGGCGAGACCCGTGTGCACGACGCCGACCGCACCGAGTTCCTGCGGCTGCACCTCGCGGCCGTGCTCGATGCGGCAGATGCCGGCGTCGATGTGCGCGGCTACTTCTACTGGTCGATGTTCGACAACTTCGAATGGGCATGGGGCTACGACAAGCGCTTCGGCATCGTGCGCGTCGACTACGACACCCAGGAGCGGAGTCTGAAGGACTCCGGTCGGGAGTACGCTCGCATCATCGCCGCCCGCGCTCTCTGACGCCGGCAGCGACAGTCGAGAGCATCCGGTCTCGCGGCCGGACAGAGGGGAGAGCCGTGTCGTCACGAGCGACCATCGAAGAGGTGGCATCGGCCGCAGGGGTGTCGAGATCGACGGTGTCGCGGGTCGTCAACGGCTCGACGGCGGTGAGCCCTGAGGCCCTCGAGTCGGTGAAGCGCGCGATCGAGGAGCTCAGCTACGTGCCCAATCGCGCGGCTCGCTCGCTCGCGTCGAGGCAGACTCACGCGATCGCGCTGATCGTGCCCGAAGACACCACGCGCTTCTTCGGCGACCCGTTCTTCGCGTCGATCGTCGCGGGCATCACGGGTGCGCTCCGGGGGTCGGACTACCTGCTCAACCTGCTCATCGCGAGCGACGATCCCGGCGACAAGATGACCAGCTTCGTGCGCAACGGCGGTGTCGACGGTGCGCTCATCGTGTCTCACCACACCAGCGACGCCTTCATCGACCGGGTCGCCGACGCCGTGCCCGTGGTCTGGGGTGGCCGACCGGTGCGGATCCGCGAGGGTGACTACGTGGTCGACGTCGACAACGTCGCCGGAGCTCGCACGGCCACCCAGCATCTGATCGAGACCGGCCGCACACGCATCGCGACGATCTCGGGACCCATGACGATGGTCTCGTCGGTCGACCGCGTGCAGGGCTTCCGCGGCGCACTGGCGGACGCCGGGCTCTCGCCGTTCGCCGAAGAGGCGGGTGACTACAGCGAGGCCAGCGGAGCGGGGGGGGGGGGGGGGGGGG
>NZ_JAPFGV010000019.1:0-35430 GCF_059803615.1 Microbacterium sp. SWDP-B6
CCCCCCCCCCCCCCGCCTTGTGTGCGGCCTGTCGTACGACGCGGATGCCGCAAGAGAAGGAAGATGGCACGATGTCCGATCCCCTGAAGAGCACCCCCCTGAGCCTGTGGCAGCGACTGATCCGTCGCCTGCGGCCGGTGACGGACGAACCGCGACGACTCACGGTCGACGATGTCACCGTGGTCGACCGCCCGATGCTGCGCCGCGCCGTCGCCGGCACCGTGGTCGGCAACCTCATGGAGTGGTACGACATCGGCGTCTACGGCTATCTCGCCGTGATCATCGGACGCGCGTTCCTGCCGGATGCGTCCGCCGGAGCGCAGTCGCTGTTCTCACTCGGCGTGTTCGCCGTGACCTTCGTCGCCCGTCCGCTCGGCGGCGTCGTGCTCGGCCAGCTCGGTGATCGTCTCGGCCGCCAGCGCGTGCTGGCCTTCACGCTGATCATGATGGCGGCGGCGACGTTCCTCATCGGCGTGCTGCCCGACTTCTCGGTGATCGGCATCTGGGCGCCGATCCTGCTCATCGTGCTCAAGCTCGCACAGGGCTTCTCGACCGGTGGAGAGTACGCCGGTGCCACGACGTTCATCACCGAGTACGCACCCGACAAGAGTCGCGGCTTCTATGCGTCGCTGCTCGACCTCGGGTCGTACATGGGCTTCGCGATCGGTGCCGCGTTCGTGTCGATCCTGCAGCTGACGCTCTCGGCGGAGACGATGCAGGGCTTCGCCTGGCGCATCCCGTTCCTCGTCGCGCTGCCGCTCGGACTCATCGCGATCTACTTCCGTCTCAAGATCGAGGACACCCCGGCGTTCCAGGAGGCGCAGGACGCGGCGAAGCGCGCGGCTGACGACGCTCAGGCCTCGCCGGATGCGCCGAAGGGCGTCATCGCGCTGATCCGCGCGTACTGGCGCGAGCTGCTCACGGCGTTCGTGCTCGTGGCCGCCGCCAACACCGTCGGGTACGCGCTCACCTCGTACATGCCGACCTACCTCACCGGCACTCTGGGCTACGACGAGGTGCACGGCACTCTGCTGACCCTGCCCGTGCTCGTGGCGATGGCGCTCTGCATCCCGCTCACCGGCAAGCTGTCCGACCGCATCGGGCGCAAGAGGGTGCTGTTCATCGGCTCGATCTCGGCGATCGTGCTCGCGGTGCCGTCGTTCCTGTTCATGATGCACGGCGAGATCTGGTCGACGCTGCTCGGGCTCGTGCTGCTGGCCTTCCCGGTGACGTTCTACGTGGCGAACCTCGCGTCGTCGCTGCCCGCGCTCTTCCCCACGTCGTCGCGCTACGGCGGCATGGGCATCTCGTACAACCTCGCCGTCGCGCTCTTCGCAGGCACCGCGCCCGTGGTGATGGAGGCGCTCGTGCAGCTCACCGGCTCGTCGCTGGCACCGGCCTTCTACGTGATCGGCACATCGGTCGCCGGCTTCATCGCCGTGATCGTGCTCAAGGAGTCGGCGCGCCGACCGCTGCCCGGCGCGATGCCGAGCGTGCAGACGATCGAGGAGGCCGTCGAGCTGGTCGAGACGCAGGAGGAGAATCCCGACCTCGATCTCGATGAGCTGTTCCCCGAGCGGGTGGCGGTCGCAGCGGATGCCGAGGCAGAGGCGGACGCTCAGGCGAAGGGCGACGTCGACAGGGCCTGATCGGAGCGTCGGGTGGCCGGCCGATCGTCGGCCGGCTCTCGACGATCACTCGCCGGAGGACTCGGATTCCTCGTGCGAGCGGATGACCTCGCGCAGTTCCTGGTCGAGATCGGACGCCTCTTCGATGGCCGAGGTCATGCCGGCGAGGAACCGCGTGACCACGGCGCGCTCCTTGTCGCTCATCTCGTCGACCAGTGCCAGCATCCGCCTGTGCATCGCGCCGAGGGTCTCGCGAACCTCGTCGTCGCTGCTGACCGTCGGCACCACGATTCCGGCACGTCGATCGGTCGGGTGCGGCTCTCGCCTCGCGTGCCCGCCCTTCTCCAGGCGGTCGATGAGCGTCGTCGTCGATGCGGTGGAGATGTCGAGCATGCGGGCGATGTCGATGGCTCGCACGATGCGGCCGGCCCGCTGCTCGCGCAGCAGGAACCGCAGGGCGACGAGGTCGGTCTCGTTCATCTTCATCGAGATGCGTGTGCGTTCCCGCATCGCGGTCTCGGCCGCGCGGTAGCGACGCAGCAGGTTCAGGACGTCGACGGTGCTGGCGCTGTCGGCCTCGGGATACCAGTAGCCGGAACGGCTGAACTCCTCAGAGCGCTCCATCACGCCACCTCGCCATCATCGCTCAGGCTTTCTTCACTTCCACGGGGTTCCGCCTCGCGTGCGAGCATCTCGGCCGCGCCGGACTCGACCTCGGCCGGCACGATCCGCAGTATCCCGCCGGTGATCGCGTCATGTTCGGCGGTGACGATCTGATCGATCCGCCACGCAGGCACGGAGGGGAAGTCCGCGCGCAGACGGTCGATCATGTCGGCGTACATGATGTACCCGGCATCCTCGAGTGCGAATCGCTCGACCATGAGGCCCCTTTCCCAGAATCCCATCATCTCACTTCATCAGAGTGGCTGGTCGCATTGGATTTCGCTAGGCAACCTGGTTACCTGTTTGTCGAGTACCATGGAAGGGTCAGGGGGTGACGCATGAGCAGCAGGACTGAGACGACGACGCGGGCGACCGAACTCGTCGCGCGTGTCGACGAACTTCGCAGGGCCGAGGCCCAGTTCGGGCGACGCCTCGCCGCCGTGCGCGCGCCGAACGACACCGACAGGGAGGCGATGAGGTACATCCTCGACGCCCCTGACGACGCCCCCGCCACGCCGGGCGGCCTCGCCGCTCACCTGAACGTCAGCACGGCGGCGATCACGAGCCTGCTGCGTCGACTTCAAGAGCGCGGTCAGATCGTCGTGGCGCCGCACCCTGCCGATGCCCGCTCCAAGGTGCTGCGCCCGTCGCTCCGCGATCTCAACGCGCAGGCCGATGAGCTGACGCAGCGCATCGAGTCGCTCGCCAGCGAGTTCACCCCGGAGCAGACCGATGCGATCACCCGGTTCCTGCGACGCCTGGCCGAGGAGATCGGCGACCTCCCCTAGGTCGGACTGTGATTTAGCTAGGTAACCTAGTAATCTATTTCTCAACGTAATGTTCGTCTGAGGGAGAGATCATGGGACGTCTGACGTACGGCAATACAGCAACGCCGATCGAGCTCGACGATCGGTTGATGACGCACCTGCGGCTCGTGATCGTGACGAAGCTGCGGCGAAACGAGTCCTTCCCGCTCACGCTCGCGATGGGCGACGGTGTCGCAGAGACGATCTGGGTGCACGCATCGATTCCGCTGCGCTTCTCGATGACGCAGGAGGCGGATGTCGATCGTTCGCTGGTGGTGGCGATGATGAACGCCGCGAGCTCCGCGGGAGGCCTCGATCTGACCCGTGACGAGTTCGCCCGGGTGGTCGACGGCTCGCGCACCCTGCATGCGATGAGTGCGTGAACCATGTCCGCACGCATCAGGAACGCCGCCAAGGCTGTGACCAGCGCACGGGTGCGCTCGGCATCCCGGCCCCGAGGACTGTGGGTGGAGGTCGACCCCGGCTTCCACGTCGGCAATGACCGACGTCAGTTCCTCGGTTCGATCACCGGGACGCCGCGCGAGGGCTTCCGCGCATTCGGGGCGCAGTCCGATTTCATCGGCCAGTTCGATCGCCTCGATGACGCGAAGGCCGCGATCGCCGCGGCGTCGGCGACCGCCGAGGGGTCTGCCCAGGTCGAACCGCTGCTGGGCTGATCTCGGGCAGGCGACGCCCGCGTCGCAAAGGGCGATTTTCGGCGACGCGCTGAGGCGTGTACCGTCGTTGCCATGACCTCGATCGAATCGATTCGACGCCCCGTCGCGGACCAGGCGACCCGACGTGCGCGGATCGCCGTCTCGGCGCTGTTCCTCACGAACGGTGCGCTGTTCGCCAACATCCTGCCCCGCTACCCCGAGATCAAGGCCGCCCTCGACCTCGACAATGCCGGCTACGGACTCGCGATCGCCGCCTTCCCCGCCGGAGCCATCGCCGCCGGGCTGTTCGCCGCCGTGCTGATCCGCCGCTTCGGTTCGGCGCGAATCGCAGTGATCGGCACGATCGGCACCGGCCTAGGGCTGCTCGCGGCAGCCCTCGCACCCTCCGGCATCCTGTTCGCCGTCGCCCTGCTGCTCGGCGGCGCGTTCGATGCGATCACCGACGTCGCGCAGAATGCGCACGGTCTGCGA
Organism: Microbacterium sp. SWDP-B6; assembly: GCF_059803615.1. NCBI lineage: Bacteria > Bacillati > Actinomycetota > Actinomycetes > Micrococcales > Microbacteriaceae > Microbacterium > Microbacterium sp. SWDP-B6. The sequence goes on from NZ_JAPFGV010000019.1 coordinate 4,246, forward strand.
GTGCAGCGGCGCTACGGCCGTTCGATCATCAACTCGTTCCACGCCATCTGGTCGATCGGCGCGGTGCTGGGTGGAGGCATGGCCGCGGCGGCGATCGCCCTGCAGCTGCCTCTCGGCGTGCACCTGGGCATCTCGACTGCGGTGTTCGCGGCCGTGGCCTTCACGGCACTCTGGTTCTGCCTTCCCGGCCGTGATGAAGAAGCGGATGCCGAGGCGACCGCCGAACCGGTCGAACTGCAGACCGCGATGCGTCGCGGTGTGAGCCCGCGGACCGTGATGATCCTCATCGCGCTCACGCTCATCGCGATGGCCGGCGCGATCGCCGAGGACGCCGGCAACTCGTGGGCGACCCTGTACCTCAGCGACTCGCTCGGCGCCGCTGCCGCGGTCGCGCCCCTCGGATTCATCGCTCTGGTGGGCGCGCAGTTCATCGGACGGATGCTGGGCGACGGCATGACCGACCGCTTCGGCCAGCGCGCCGTGGCCCGAGTCGGGGGCCTGATCGCCGCATCGGGAATGGCCCTCGCGCTCATCTTCCCGAGCGTGCCCGGAACGATCGCCGGATTCGCCGCCGTCGGCTTCGGCATCGCGACGCTCATCCCCGCGGCCATGCATGCGGCCGATGAGCTGCCGGGTCTGCGCCCGGGGGCCGGTCTCACGATCGTGTCGTGGTTGCTGCGCATCGGTTTCCTGCTGTCGCCGCCGTTCGTCGGCTTCATCGCCGACACCGAGAGCCTGCGTGCGGGTTTGATCGTGGCGCCGGCTGCGGCGGTGGTCGCGGTGCTGCTCGCCGGAGTGCTCGAGAAGCGTCGTCCACGGGGGTAGTCGGCAGCGGCGGGCATGTCCAGACCCCTCCGCGCCCACCATGCCGCGGGTTTCGGCAGTATACGTATTCAATCCTCAAGAATTCCTGGAATGTAGGCTTCCCTAAGTCCGTTGCATACGTATACCATCAGCGTCATGGGACATATCAAGCATCGGGCACTGCCGGTACTCGCCCTCGCAGCGGTGGGCATGATCGCCCTCTCCAGCTGCGGCGCCGGGACCCGCACCGACAACGCGAACTCGACAACGGTGTCGTGTGACTACACGGCTCCGGAGGGCAAGACCACGGTCAACGTCCTCGCCTACAACTCCTCGGCGATCGACCCGTTCACCGACACCATGGTGTCGAGCTGTTCGAACGACGACGTGACGCTGAAGCACGACCCGATCGACTTCGGCGGGCAGGTGACCAAGACCACGGCGACGCTCGCCGGCGACTCGGGCACCTACGACATCCTCGAAACCTACGGATTCGTCATCCCGGGCTTTGCCGAAGAGGAGAAGCTCGTTCCGCTGAACGACCTCTGGGACAAGTATGCCGACGACTACGGTCTGGGCGAGATCAGCGAGTCGATGGTGGAGGGCATGTCGTACGACGGCGACATCTACGCCATCCCGATGCAGGCGCAGATGTTCGTCATGGCATACCGCACGGATGTCTTCGACGACCTGGGGCTCGAGGTGCCGACCACCTTCGACGAGATGATCTCCGCCGCCGAGGCGATCCAGGCCGAGGGGCTCATGGACTACCCGATCGCGCTGCCGTGGCTCGCGACGAGCGACGTCTCCACCGGTTTCCAGGCCGCGATGAACTCGCTCGGCGCCGACTTCGTGAACGCCGAGGGCGACGTGACGCTCGACGGCCCCGAGGCCAAGCAAGCCGTCGAGGCGATGCTCGCGCTCAAGCCGTACATGGATCCGCAGGTCACGACCTTCGACCAGCCCAAGGTGCAGCAGCAGATGTTCAACGGCACTGCGGCCATGTCGATCATGTTCTCGGGCCGGATGATCGACCTGACGCTGCCGGAGAACTCGAAGCTCTCCGACTCGTTCGGCTTCGCGGGGGCGCCCAAGCTCACGACTGACGCCGACTACTCCTACAACCGCCTGTCGATCGACGGATGGTCGATTCCGTTCAACACGAAGCTCGACCACGACATGCTCTTCCAGATGATGGCCTCGGCCGTCAGCGAAGACGCGTCGACGGCATCCGTTCCGGCGGCCTACCCGGCCCGCGAGGGGATGGTCACCGAAGAGAACTCGCCGTACGGCGCCGCCGCCAACGACTCGATCGCCTCGGCGATGCCGCCGATCGTGTCGCCGGTGCTGGCCGACCTGACGAACGAGATCCGCCCGATCCTCGTCGAGATCCTCAACGGCAACGTCTCCGTCGACGACGGGCTGGCGCAGATGCAGGCAACCGGCGAGTCCTTCGTCGGCTGATCCAGGACCGCCGGTCCGCGGCTGTGGCCTGAGCGCGAGTTCAGGCCACAGCTCGTCCAAGGGAGGACGCTTATGAAGACACGCGAGTTCTGGTTGCTCTTCGCACCGAGCCTGCTGGTGATGGGGGCGCTCCTCGTGCTCCCCCTGGTGCGCACGGTGCAGTGGAGCTTCGAGCAGGTCCGCTACGGCTCACCCGGATCGTTCGTCGGGCTCGACAACTTCGTCTACGCGCTGACTGATCCGCGCTTCCACCGGGCGGTCGCCTTCACCGTGATCGTCACGGTCATCACGACCGTGATCCTGCTCGTGTTCGGGTACATCATCGCGACAGGCGTCAACAGGATCACGACGTCCCGTCCGCTGGTACTCGGCATCCTGCTCGTCTCGTATGTGCTGCCCAACCTCGTGGGGGCTGTGGCGTTCTCGTGGCTGTTCGACGACAGCTTCGGCGGCGTCGTCAACCGGTTCATCGGGTTGATGGGCGGCACCCAGGTGCTCTGGTTCACCGACCAGGTTCCCAACGCGATCCTCGTGATCGCGAACACTGTCTGGTCGATGCTCCCGTTCGCGATGCTGATCATCCTGGCGGGGCTGCAGGGGGTGCCGAACGAACTGAAGGAAGCCGCGAAGATCGACGGAGCGAACGCCTTCCAGACCCACATCAGCGTGATCATCCCGACCATTCGCGGGGTGCTCGGGTTCGTGACGCTGATCACGATCATGGACGTCCTGAGGATGTTCGACAACCTGATCCCCCTGTCGCCGCAGGCGCAGTCGATCGGCAACGAGTCGATCATGCTCTACGTCTACTCGGTCGCCTTCGCCGACGGCGCACAGAACCTCGGCCTCGGCAGCGCGATCAACGTGCTCACCATCGTCCTCATCCTCATCATGCTGATCCCGTTCATCCGGGGCATCTTCAAGGAAGCGAAGGCAGAACGATGAGCCTCACGACCTCCGAGCTCTCCGACTCCGAGCTCTCCACCCGGGCGATCATCACCAGCGGCGCATCGAAGCGCAAGCGGCGCGGACCGAACCGCCCCCCGGTCATCACCGGACTGCTGCTCGGCATCCTCTGCATCGTGATGCTCAGCCCGTTCATCTGGATGGCGCTGTCGGTCACGAAGCCTACAGACGTCGCGTTCTCGAACCCGCCGGTGTTCTGGGACTACGAGCCCACGCTGCAGGCCTTCGTCAACCTGTGGGAGACGACCTACTTCGCGGACTATCTCGTCAACACCCTCGTGGTCGCCGTCGTCTCGACCGTGCTCGCGCTGGTCATCGGCATCCCCGCGGCGTACGCGCTCTCGAGGTTCCCGAGCTATGTTTCGGCGCTGCTGCTGGTGCTCGCCCTGATCTTCCGGGCGCTCCCGCGCTTCTCGGTCGTGCTGCCGATGTACGACATCAGCAGGGCGCTCGGCATCTACGACACGACGTTCGCGTTGGCGATCGCCCTCGTCGCGATCAACCAGCCGTTCACGATCTGGCTGCTGCGCAACTTCTTCGCCGAGATCCCCCGGGAGCTCGACGAGGCCGCCATGATCGACGGCTGCACCAGGATCGGGATGCTGCGCAGAGTCATGATCCCGCTGATGGGCCCCGGCATCCTGACGGCCGGCATCTTCGTGTTCCTGTTCGCGTTCCAGGAGTACCTGACGGCTCTCGTGCTCACCGACACCTCGTCGAAGACCGTGCCGGTCTTCATCGCCACCCAGCTCGGGCAGACACTGCCGATGCTGCAACAGGCGGGCGCCGCATCCATGCTGCTCACGATCCCGGTGTTCGTGATCGCGTTCATCGCGCAGAAGTACCTCGTCGCCGGCCTCAGCGACGGCGCTGTGAAGGGCTGACATGGCGGTCGCGGTGCCGCCGCTCGTGCTGCTGGCCGGCATGAACTGCACCGCCGATCTATGGGAGGACGGCGGTTTGGGAGGGGGAGCAGGTGGGGCGATCCGGCCGGTGCTGGATCGCCCCACCGTCTCGGGGCAGGTCGATGCGCTGCTCGACGAGCTGCCCGATTCGTTCATCCTGGTCGGGCACTCACTCGGCGGCATCGTCGGCATGGCGCTCGCGCTCGCCGCCCCTACGCGTGTCGCGGGGCTCTGTCTCGTGTCGACCAACGCCAAGGCGCCGACCGATGCGCAGCGCTCCGGCTGGACGAGCTGGCTGGATGCTCTCGAAGGTGGTGCTGAGCCGCGAGCGCTGCAGGACAGCATCCTCCAGCCTCTGCTCGGAGAGGACGTCGTGCGAGATCGTCCCGACCTCGTGGAGCGCACGCTGCGCATGGGCGAGGAGACCGGGGCCGAGCGGCTGCGGGCTCAGCTGCGGATGCAGCTCACACGCACCGATCTGCTGTCGCGACTGGGCGGACTGACCATGCCGACGCTCGTCGTCTCAGGACTCGACGACGTCATCTGCCCGCCGCGCTTCCACGCCGAGATCGTGTCGGCGATGCCGGACGCACGGCTCGTGTCTCTGGATGCCGGCCACCTGCTGCCGCTCGAGAGGCCGCGGGAATTCGGTGGACTCGTGGGGTCGTGGCGCTCGCACCTCCGCATCTGAGCCTGCAGACGCTCGGGCGCCGTCGCGCGGCGTCCTCTTGGGAGGAGGACTGCGCCCGGGGAGGAGAGAATCCGAGAGTCTCTCCTCCCGAAGCGCAGTTCTCCTCCCGAAGGGTCGGGATGCGGCCGCGGGTCCCGCGGGGTGGGGATGAGGCCGCGGGTCCCGAGGGGTGGGATGCGGCCGCGAGGCCCGAGGGGTCGGGATGCGGCCGCGAGGCCCGAGGGTGGGGATGCGGCGGCGGGCTCAGCGCTCGGGTGCGGCCAGTCCGCGCAGATGCGTCATCAGCGACGATGCGAGGTTGTAGACCACGAGGTCGGCGCCGTCGGTGAAGGCCGCGCTTGCCGCATCCCGCGTGCCGACGATGTCCATGCGCAGCGAACCGGCGCGTGCGAGGGCCGAGTGCACGGCGGCGATGGCCTGCGGCACGGGCTGATCATCCGGGCCGGAGCTGGCCGCGAGATCGGCCGGACCGACCATGATGCCGTCGAGGCGCGGCGCAGTGACGATCGCGTCGACGTTCGTGACGCCGCGGGGCGACTCGATCATGCCGAGCACCAGAGTGTTCTCGAGCCACCACTCGCGGTGGTCGGCGGGGTCGACGAGGCCGAAGCGCCCTGCCCGGCTGTACGTCGCGAAGCCGCGCGACCCGACCGGGGGGTACATCGCCGCGGCGACCAGCGCCTCGGCATCCGCTGTCGTGTCGAGGTGCGGAGCCAGGATGCCCTCGGCTCCCTGATCGAGCACCCGCAGGATCTGATTCCGATCGCCCTCGCCGACGCGCACGATGACCGGCACGTCGTGCACCTGCGCGAGCGCGATGTGCTGACGCAGCGCGACGAGGTCGGCCGGTCCGTGCTCGCAGTCGATCAGGACGAAGTCGAACTCGGCGACGGCGAGCATCTCGACGAGCTCTTCCGACGGCATCCGCAGCAGGGCGCCGATCAGCTTCTCGCCCGCCCGTGCCCTGGCGCGCAGCGACGGCATCAGGCCACCATCCCGGCCGAGAGGTCGATGTCGGCGCCGCACATGCCCGGCATCGCGAGCATCGCGATGACCGCCGCGCCGACCTCGTCTTCCGTCACCATGCGGCCGAGAGCCGCACGCGACACGAACGCCTGCTCGGCATCGTCGATGCTCGTGCCCGAGCGCTCGGCCTCGAGGCGGAAGTTGCGTTCCATCCGTGGGCCCTGCACCGGGCCGGGGGAGAGCGAGTTCACACGCACGCCGGCGGGGCCGACCTCGAACGCGAGCGTCGACGTGAGTCCGATCACGGCCATCTTCGAGGCGCAGTAGGGAGTGCGATGCGCGAGCGGACGCTTGCCGGAGACGGATGCCACGTTGATGACGTCGCCGTCGCCGCGCTCGACCATTCCGGGCAGCAGTGCCTTGCAGAGCAGGAAGGTGCCGCGCACGTTCACGGCGAACACCTCGTCCCAGTCGGCGACGTCGATGTCGGTGAGAGCCGCGACGGGGCCGGGGATGCCGGCGTTGTTCACCAGGATCGAGACATCGGTGCCGGCGAGCTGCTCGCGGAGCGCGTCGACGGATGCCGGGTCGGACACGTCGCACGATATCCCCCGCGCCCGTGACCCGAGGTCGGCCGCGACGCGGTCGAGCTTCGCGGCGTCGCGCCCGACCACCACGACGTGCGCACCGGCGGCGTGCAGCGACCGGGCGATGGCCGCCCCGAGTCCGCTGCCGCCGCCGGTGACCACTGCCGTGCGACCGGAGAGGTCGGTCATCGCGTCTCCGCGCCGACCGCGGCGTGGCTCTCTTCGATCCAAGCGTATTCCGTGCCGGCATGACGCCAGGCACGGGCGTCACCCGAGCGGGCGTGGCCCTCGAACAGCTCGACCCGGGCAGCGCGCCCGCAGACGGCGCCGAGCTCGGCCGACGACTCGGTGTTCTGCACCTCCTGGTACGTCACGGTGCGCAGATACTTGCCGACCCAGAGCCCGCCCGTGTACCGGGCAGCGCCGAGCGTCGGCAGCACGTGGTTGGTGCCGATCACCTTGTCGCCGTATGAGACGCACGTGTTCTCGCCGAGGAACAGCGCGCCGTAGTCGTGCATCTTCGTCAGAGCCTCGCGCGGATTCTGGGTGAAGATCTGCACGTGCTCGAAGGCGAAGTCGTCGGCGATCCGATAGGCCTCGTCGAGATCGTCGGCGACGATCACCTGACCCCAGTCGCGCCAGGCCGGACCCGCGTAGTCGCGCGTGGGCATGCCGGGAAGGATCTTCTCGATCCAGTCCATGACCTCTTCGGCCAGCGCCTGCGACGTCGTCACGAGCACGGCGGGCGAGTCGGGTCCGTGCTCCGCCTGAGAGAGCAGGTCGACCGCGGTGAAGAACGGGTCGGCGTGCTCGTCGGCGACGATGAGGATCTCGGTGGGGCCGGCGAACAGGTCGATGCCGACCTCACCGAACAGCTGCCGCTTGGCCTCGGCGACGTAGGCGTTGCCCGGCCCGGCGATCATGTTCACCGGCTCGATCGAGTCGGTGCCGACGGCCATCGCGGCGACGGCCTGGACTCCTCCGAGGATGTAGATCTCGTCGGCGCCGGCCATCTTCATCGCGGCCACGGTCGCAGCGGGGATCTCGCCGCGGATGGGCGGGGTGCACGCGACGACCCGAGGGACCCCCGCCACCTTGGCGGTGATGATCGTCATGTGCGCGGACGCCGTCAGCGGGTACTTGCCTCCGGGGATGTATGCCCCTGCGGCCTGCACGGGCACGTGCTTCTGGCCGAGGAACACCCCCGGAAGGGTCTCGACCTCGATGTCGACCAGTGAATCGCGCTGCGCCTGCGCGAAACGGCGCACCTGGCTCTGCACGAACTCGATGTCGGTGATCACCTGTGCATCGAGCGTGCCGATGATCTCCGTGATCTCCTCATCGGAGAGTCGGTACGAGTCGCGACTCCAGTTGTCGAACTGCTCGGCATACCGACGCACGGCGACGTCGCCGTTCTCGCGGATGTCGCCGATGATTCCCCTCACCCGCTCGGCGACGTCCTGCTGAGCGGTGTCCGCGAACGTCTTCGTCGGCGCGGTCTTGAGATGCAGGGGCATGGCCCTTCCTTCCGTTGCATACGTATGTGCTGATTATGACCGCGTATGCATTCGGGCGTCAAGAGCAGTAGAATCCGTGAGATCGAGGGGGAGGCGCCAGATGGTCGTCACGAGTCGTGATGTGGCCCGCTTGGCGGGTGTCTCGCAGCCGACGGTGTCTCGGGCGCTGCGCGACGATGCGCGAGTGTCCGAGGCGACGAAGCTCAGGGTGCGCGAAGCGGCCCAGCTGCTGGGCTACGTGCCGAGCGAGGCGGGGCGTGCCCTGTCGTCGGGTCGAACCCGGCGCATCGGCCTGCTGCTGACCGATCTCGACAACCAGTTCTACTCGCACATCATCGCCCCGGTGCACCGGGAGCTCGAGACCCTCGGCTACCAGCTGATGCTCCACACCGAGTCGGCCGACAACGACACGATCGTCGAACGGCTGCTCGCCAACGGTCTCGACGGCGTGATCCTCGCGACCACCACGGTCGAGTCCGTCGCACCGTTGCGCCTGAAGGACCGCGGCCTGCCGTTCGTGTACTTCAATCGCACCGGCTCATTCGTCGAGGCGGATGCCACCGTCGTCGATCCCGCGCCGGGCTATCGCGATGCTGTCCGGCGGGCGGTCGAGCTCGGTCACACGCGCGTGGGAGCGGTGCTCGGACCGAGCAACACCAGCACGGCGCAGAGCCGAGAGGCGGCCTTGCGCGACGCCCTCGTCGCCGAGGGTGTGACGCTGCACGAGAGCGATGTGCGGCGGGTCCCGTACGGAGCGGCCGAGGGTGAGGCGGCGGCATCCGAGATCCTCGCCGGAGCAGACCGCCCGACCCTCCTGTTCTGCGGCAACGACGTGGTCGCATACGGGGCGCTCAACGCCGCCCACCGCGCGGGTCTGCGCGTGCCGGAGGACCTCTCGGTCCTCGGCTTCGACGATCTCCCCGAGGCGGCCTGGCCCATCATCGACCTGGCCACGATCGGATACGACATCGCCGGCATGGCGCGCACCGCCGCAGACCTCATCGTGCGTCGCATCGAGGACCCGGACGCCGCACTCGAGAAGACGCGGTTCGAATCCGCTTTCGTGCCGCGGCGCACCCTCGCGGCCCCGCACGCCGGCTGACCCCGCCGCTCGGCGATGATCACCGTGTGCGCAGGATCGTCTCTTGCGCTGGTTTGTGCATACGCATACACTGACGAAGACGAAGCCAGCGATCACCGATGAACCGCAGCTTCGCGTCTCGAAGGAGTGAAAAGCGTGTCTCTCGACCCGGTTGCTTACCTGCCGTACAAAGACCCCGACGACTTCATCCGTGAGGTCACCGATCTGATCTGGGTCGATCGGTCGATCAGCTTCATCCGCGAAAACTACGAGCCCGACTCGATCGTGCACGGCGCCTACGGCACCTCGACCACGCGGCAGGAGGTCATCGAGGGAACGCTCATGCGCATCTCGGCGACGCCCGATCGCACCGGCCAGGCGGAGGACGTGATCTGGGAGGCCCGTGGAGACGACGCATTCCTCAGCTCGCACCTCGTGCTCTCCGGACATCTGCAGACGTCGTCGCACAGCCGCACGATCGCCAACTGCCTGTACCGCAAGGGGCGCATGGTCGAGGAGTGGGTGGTGCGGGACTCGCTCGCCGGTGCGCTCGAGAGCGGCCTCGACGTCGATGAGCTCGCCCGCGCCCAGGCCTTCCGCGGGTACACCGGATCGTGGACCGAGCCGGCCCCCGCCGATCCGATCGCGAAGGGCGACTCCGGTGCGCGCCCCGACGACTACCGCTCCGAGGTCGAGACCGTGATCGACATGATCCAGACGGTCTGGAACGACCGCGACCTGCAGAAGGTCGAGAAGTTCTTCCACCGCGACCTCGTGCTGCTCACGGTCGGCAACCGGGTCGTCATCCGTCCCGAGGGCTACCGTCGGGCGCTGCTGCGGTTCCTCGAGTCGTTCCCCGCGGGACAGTTCGAGATCCGCGACATCCAGACCAACTACGACGTGCGCTATGCGGGCCTGCGCGTCGCCGTCACCTGGAAGTTCGTGGGCGACTACAACGGCGTGCCGAACTACGGCAGCCTCACCGGCAAGCCGATCGACCTGATCGGCATCTCGCAGTTCACATTCCACCAGGGAGCCCTCGTCAAAGAGGTGCGCCTGTGGGACGACATCGCCCTGCGCGCCCAGATCGCGGGCGTTCGCGGCGACGAGCCTGCGGCCTTCAGCAACATCTACTGATCAGCGACTGATCGACAAGGAGAAGAAGAAATGAGCAACGCCATCGTCGACCAGGTCGACGTCATCGTCCCCGCGGACGAGATCGCACGCCGCACCATCCGTCGGTCCGACTGGGTGCCGTGCAACTCGGCGTTCATCGACTGCCGCACTCCGGGTTCCGACCGCAAGGAGAACTACTCGTTCATCGGCGCCGGTGTCTCGCAGAACGCGAGCCAGTACGTGAACCTCGAGGTGAACCACGGCTTCAACACCGGGGCCGCCGGCATGCCGAACGGGATCTCGAACAACCTGCACCTGCACTTCACCGCAGAGGTGTTCATCAACCTCGGCGGCGAGTTCCGACTCCGCTGGGGGGTCGACGGCAAGCAGGGCGAGTACATCAGCCACGACGGTGACATCGTCACGATCCCCACCTGGATCTTCCGCGGCTTCACGAACGAGGGGCCGGACGACGGCATCCTCTACACGGTGCTCGGCCGCGATGACAACGGCGGCATCATCTGGGGTCCGTCGGTGCTACGCGAGGCGGAGTCGTACGGCCTGCACCTCACGGCCGACAACAAGCTCATCGACACCGTCGCGGGCGATGTGCTGCCCGACGACGTGCCCCTGATCACGCCGATGAAGCAGCACTACATCGACGAGCTCACGACCTACACGGTCGAGGACATGCGCTCGCGGGTCATCCAGCCGGGTGACCGCAAGTACTCGTCGGCGGCACTGCTCTGCGCAGCGGTCGACGGCGGCCACGTCGAGCTCGCCACCGCCATCGGCTACGGCATGAGCGAGAACCGTCGCCAGGTGCCGAACGTGACCGAGCCGCACTCGTTCAACCTCGCGTGGGTGCGTGCCGAGGCGGGCCAGGGCGTGCTCCGTCACCGTCACGACAAGACGCAGGCGCTGCTGTTCAAGACCGGGCGCTGGGAGGTCACGCTCAACGGCGACCCGTCGACCGCGGTCACGCTGGGCGCGGGCGACACGTTCTCGGTGCCTGAGGGCAGCTGGCGCTCGTACGTCTGCGTCGAGGGCGATGAGACCGGAACCGGAACGGTGCTCGTGATCAACGGCGGCGACGACCGCGTCTACCTCGAGTGGGCTCCGGAGGTCGTCGAGGCGGCGGCCGCCGCCGACTGGACCATCGACCCCAACGGCTACCTGGCCCCTCTCGGAGTGATGGTCACCGCCACCGAGGATGACTGAGATCGCAGGGGCGCGAGGGGCTTCCGGCTCCTCGCGCTCCGGCGCCTCCTCCGCGGGTGTCGGAGCAGCGGATGCCGGTTCGCTGCGTGTCGCCGCGATCTCACCCGAGATCGTGATCGGCGATGTCGACGGCAACCTCGACCGCATCCGCTCGGCGATCACCGCGGCCGCGCGCCGCGGCGCTCAGCTGATCGTGCTGCCGGAGCTGGCCACGAGCGGCTACGTGTTCGCCGATCGTGAGGAGGCGCTCGGCGCCGCTCTGACCGTCGGCGACCCGCGGTGGTCGTCGGTGCATGAGGCGATCCCCGAGGGTGCCGTCGTCGCGGTGGGGTATGCCGAGAGCGACGGCGATCGTCTGTTCAACACCGCCGCGATCCTCACCCGCGATCTGCGCCTCGCCGACTACCGCAAGGCGCACCTCTGGGGCGCCGAGAAGCTGGTCTTCGACAGCGGATCCGAGGCGGGGCTCGTCGTCGATGCCCCGTTCGGGCGTCTCGGCGTGGCACTCTGCTACGACAACGAGTTCCCGGAGGTGCCCCGTCGGCTGGCACTGGCGGGCGCTGACGTGCTCGCACTTCCGGTCAACTGGCCGCTCGTTCCGCGCCCCACAGGTGAGCATGCTCCCGAGCTCATCCAGGCGATGGCATCGGCCAGGTCGTCGAGGCTGCCCGTCGTGATCGCCGATCGGTGGGGCTCCGAGCGCGGGGTCGACTGGACAGACGGCACGGCGATCATCGACGAGCAGGGGTGGATCGTCGCGTTCCGGGCCGTGATGGGGGCCACCGCGGTGCTGTCGCTCGACGCGGCGCGGGGCAAGGCGCTTCCGCCGCACAACGACCTGTTCGCCGACCGTCGCGCCGACCTGTACTGACGCGATCGGATGCCGGTTTGACCGTGCAGGGTTTGACCAGTGCAGGGTTTGACCGTGCCGGGCTTGACCCGTGCCGGATGCAGGACTTGACCCGTGCCGGATGCAGGACCTGAGCGCGGATGCAGGGCTGGGTCGTCGATCAGCTCCCGCATCCGTGCCTTCGTCCTGCAGACGGGTCGGAACCCGCCGTCATGCGAGAGCGGTGCGCCCCTGATGCTCCGGCAGTCGTTCGCGCAGCATCCGCTCTGCCAGCTCGGCCAGCTTCTGCGTCGCGGGCGACAGCAGCACGCCCTCGCGCTGCACGAGCGCGATCGTGTCGTGCATCGGCTCGGCGAACGGGAAGGTGCGGATGCCTGACGGAAACGCGTCGGACTCGGCGATCGAGCGCGACACGATCGTGTCGGCGGTGCCCGCCGCGACCAGGCTGAGCGCCGTCTCGACGTGCTCGACCTCGACCGCCGGCTCGATGGTGAGCCCCCGCAGCCGTGCGCGTTCGAGCAGCTGGCGCCGTGTGGGGTCGTCCCACCCGGCGAAGGCGTCGTAGAGCACGAGCTTGGCGTCGGCGACCTCGTCGATCGAGACGGCCGGGGCGTCGGGCTCGCGGGTGGCCGAGGCATAGAGCACCTCGTCGCGGAACAGCGGGCGCACCTCGAGGCCGTCCTCGTCGACCGGAAGAACCAGCAGGCCGGCTTCGAGCTCGCCGGCGGCGATCGAGCGGGCGACGTGCGCCGAGTTGATGCCGACGAGCCGCAGTCGCACGTTCGGATGCCGGTGATGGAAGGTCTCGGCCAGATCCGCGAGCGCGTAGTAGGCCGCGTTGCGCAGCACGCCGAACGTGCAGGTGCCGCGGTCCAGCGACGTGAGCGCCTGGATGGTGTCGATGCCGTTCTGCACCGCGCTCACGGCCTGCGCCGCGTGGGGGCGCAGCTCGAGCGCGGCGGCCGTCGGCACGAGGCGCCTGCTGCCGCGGGTGAAGAGGGTCACGCCGAGTTCGCGTTCGAGGCGCGCGACGAGCTCGGAGACGGAGGCCTGCGTCATGCCCAGAGTCCTGCCCGCCGCCGTGAACGAGCCGTCGTCGAGCGCCGCGAGGAAGGCCGTCAGCTGCGTGATGGTCATAGCCAATGGTAAACCCGATGGATTGCCACGGATCATCAGGCTTGTCTCGTGGATGCAGCGGATCTAGCCTTCCTGCATGCGTTACTCCTCAGCTGTCCTCGCCCGCTACGACGGCGACTTCCATCACCTCAAGACCCCGCTCATCGACGCACCCGCCGCGCAGCGCGATCCGGCCGTCATCGAGACCGTCACGAGCATGCTCGCCGACATCCGCGAGCGCGGTCTCGATGCCGTGCTCGATTACGCACGCACGCTCGACAACTACCAGGGTGCCGACATCGAGCTCACCGCCGAGCAGATCGCGAGCAGCGGAGACCGCCTCGACCCGGATCTGCGCGCGGCGATCGAACTGGGGGCCGAGCGCACGCAGGCGTTCGCGCGCGCCTCCCGCGAGCACCTGACCGACTTCGAGACCGAGTTCGTTCCCGGCATCGTGACCGGCGCCAAGTACATCCCCGTATCGCGCGTCGGTGCGTACCTGCCGGCCGGTCGGTTCCCGCTCACGGCGAGCGCCTTCATGACCGTGGGCGTGGCGAAGGCGGCGGGTGTGCCGACCGTGATCGCCTGCACGCCTCCGCAGCCCGACGGCGGAGCGAACGACGCCGTCGTCTACGCCGCGCACCTCTCGGGGGTCGACCGCGTCTTCGTGATCGGCGGGGTGCAGGCGCTCGCGGCCATGGCCTACGGGCTGCTCGGCGATCTGCCCGTCGACATGCTCGTCGGCGCGGGCAACGCGTTCGTGGCCGAGGCCAAGCGTCAGCTCTTCGGCACGGTCGCGATCGACCTGCTCGCGGGTCCGAGCGAGGTCGCGGTGATCTCCGACGAGACCGCCGACCCCGTGCTCGTGGCCGCAGACCTGTTGGGGCAGGCCGAGCACGGGCCGAACTCGCCTGCGGCGCTCATCACGACATCCGAGGAGCACGGCCACGCCGTGATCGCGGAGATCGAACGGCAGCTCGAGACGCTGGCGACGGTCGACATCGCGGGTGCCGCCTGGCGCGACTACGGTGTCGTCACGGTCGCGAAGGATCGCGAGACCGCCGCGGCCCTCATGGATGACCTCGCCCCCGAGCACCTCGAGCTGCTCACGGCCGATGACGAGTGGTACCACGAGAATCTGCGCAACTACGGCTCGATCTTCCTCGGGCCCTGGAGCACCGTGGCTTACTCGGACAAGGGCATGGCCGGCACCAACCACGTGCTGCCGACCGCGGGTGGGGCGAAGCACAGCGCGGGTCTCTCGGTCTCGCGCTTCCTGAAGCCTCTCACCTATCAGCGCATCAGCCGCGAGGCGACGCCCGAGCTCGCGAACGCCGTGCAGGTGATCTCCGACTCCGAGGGGATGGCCGCACACAGCGCGACGGCCACGCTGCGGTTGGACCGTCTCGCCTGACGGGGCGTGCCGCCATCGTCCTGCATCCGGTCGCGACGGGTAGGTCGGGGCCGGATGCAGGACCGAGGCACGGATGCAGGGCGGGATCGCCGATCTCGTCCTGCATCCGTGCTGTCGTCCTGCAGACGGACCGGGGTGCCTGGGCTGCGGCGCCGGAGGTGGGGCCGGATGCCGGCGGATGCGGGACCTGACCGGTGTCGGATGCAGGACCGAGGCACGGATGCAGGATCATGCGGATGGTTGAGTCCTGCATCCGTGCTTTCGTCCTGCAGATGTGCCGCACTGCGAGACCCGCGCGGCCATTGAACCTCAGAGGGCGGTGTAGCCGCCGTCGACGAGGTGGTAGCTGCCGGTGATGAAGCTGGCGGCGTCGCTGGCGAGGAAGGCGATGAGGTTCGCGACCTCGTCGGCCTGACCGAGACGGCCGATCGGGTGCTTGCTGACGAGGAAGTTCTTCGCAGCGGCATCCATGCTCGCGAGCAGCGGGGTGTCGATGAACCCGGGGCCGACCGAGTTCACGCGCACGCCCTGGGCGGAGTACTCGAGGGCGGCCGACTTGGTCATGCCGACGACCGCGTGCTTGGCGGCGACGTAGGCGGGCGAGTTCGCGAAACCGACGCTGCCGAGGATCGAGGCGATGTTCACGACGGA
The DNA here is from genome assembly GCF_059803615.1 of Microbacterium sp. SWDP-B6. Lineage (NCBI taxonomy): Bacteria > Bacillati > Actinomycetota > Actinomycetes > Micrococcales > Microbacteriaceae > Microbacterium > Microbacterium sp. SWDP-B6. Next base: position 19,595 of record NZ_JAPFGV010000019.1, read on the forward strand.
GCCGCCGCCGTTCGCGAGGATCGAGGGGATCTGCGCCTTCATATTGCGGAAGACGGCGTTGAGGTTGATCGAGATGACCTTGTCCCACGCGGCGTCGTCGTATTCGGCGGTGGGGGCGGATGCTCCGCCGATGCCGGCGTTGTTGACGCCGATGCGCAGCGGAGCGAGCGTGTTCGCGAGCTCGACCGAGCTGGCGATCCAGGCGGTGTCGGTCGCATCTCCGACCGATGCCTCGGCGATGCCGCCGGCGGCGCGGATCTCGTCGACGACCGCGTTCGCGTGCTCCGCGTTCAGGTCGTTCACGACGACGGATGCGCCGTTCTGAGCGAGCAGGAGAGCGGTCGAGCGTCCGATTCCGCTGCCTGCTCCCGTCACGATCGCCGAGCGGTTCGAGACGTCGTACTGAGCCACGAGTGACTCCTCTTCCGGACGGTCGCGGTGCCGGGAGATCTTCTCGGACGGTCCGTCCTTGGCTTCCAGCCTACGCCTCGGGAGAGGAGATGGATTCGCCTGAATGGATTTCTGCGAGTGGCGGCGCTCGAGTTTTCATCGACCCATCGCGGAATACCCCGAGAGGGTATACGCTTGTTCTTAATACCCCCCAGGGGTACTAGAACGAGGGATGGAGACATGATGACGAAGAACGAGTTCCAGGTGACGGGCATGACCTGCGGGCACTGCGAGATGTCGGTGCGCGAAGAGGTCTCCGAGATCCCCGGCGTCGAAGACGTCCAGGTGAGCGCCCAGACCGGAAAGCTCGTCGTCACCGGCTCGACGTCGGTCGACGATGCGCAGGTCCTGGCCGCCGTCGCAGAGGCAGGCTATTCGGCGGTGCGGACGGCATGAACGCCGGCGCACGGCTCGGCCTGTTCGGGGCGGGCCTCGTGGTGGCGTTCGGCGCGGCCTTCGGGCTCGCCGGCGTCATCGTTCCCGCGAGCGCGGTCAGCGACTGGACGAAGGGTGCGGAAGCGGACGATCACGATGGTCACGCCGAGAGTGCTGTCGGCACGGATGACGCGGCGAGTGCCGCTGCAGACGACCTGAAGGGCCTGTCGCTCGGTCTCGACGGATATGTGCTGTCGCCGATCGAGGCGCCGGCATCCCCGGGCGAACCCGGTGCACTGGCATTCCGGATCGAAGACGCCGCCGGCATCCCCGTCACGGACTACGCGACGGCGCACGACAGGGATCTGCACCTGATCGTGGTGCGCTCAGACGGGAGCCGGTTCCGACACGTCCATCCGGTGCTCGACGAGGCCACGGGAACGTGGTCGCTTCCCTGGGAGTGGACAGAGGCCGGAACCTACCGCGTCTTCGCGGACTTCACCCCGGCCCAGGCGGATGCTGCGTCGCTCACTCTCACGCGCACTGTCCAGGTGGCGGGTGAGTTCGCACCCGTCGCGCCGCAGCCGACCCGCGTCGCGGAGGTCGATGGCTTCACGGTCTCGCTCGACGGCGACCTCGAAGCAGGAGCGGCGAGCGACCTCACGGTGACGGTCGCACAGGACGGTCGCCCGGTCACCGCCCTGGAGCCGTATCTCGGCGCGTTCGGCCACCTCGTGGCGCTGCGCGACGGCGACCTCGCGTACCTGCACGTGCACGCCGCGGGTGATGAGCCCGAAGCGGGCGAGACGTCGGGGCCCGAGATCGCGTTCGCCGCAGAGGCCCCGACCGCGGGGCGGTACCTGCTGTACCTGGACTTCCAGGTGGACGGCACGGTGCACACGGCCGAGTTCGTGCTCGACGCCTCTCAGGCGCAGGGCGTGACCGAAACCGAGGGCGATTCGCACGACGACGGGCATTGACCGTCAGCCGTCGCCTCTGCCGCAGCTGATCGCTGCGGCCCACAGATGCAAGCCAGAGAAGGAACGAACATGAGCACGTCAGCACCTGCGAACGCAGGGACCGGAGTCGAACTGGAGATAGGCGGCATGACCTGCGCCTCCTGCGCGATGCGGATCGAGAAGAAGCTGAACAAGCTCGATGGCGTCGTGGCGACCGTCAACTATGCGACCGAGAAGGCGAAGGTCACCGTGCCGGACGGGTACGATCCGGCGGCGCTGATCGCAGAGGTCGAGAAGACGGGGTACTCGGCGTCGATCCCCGCACCGAAGGGCTCGAAGAACGATGTCGCCTCCGCCGGTGAGGTCACCGCAGACTCTGAGCTGCGGTCGCTGCGCAACCGCCTGATCGGTGCGATCGTGCTGACGGTGCCGGTGATCGCGATGGCCATGATCCCGGCGCTGCAGTTCACGTACTGGCAGTGGGCCTCGCTCGCACTCGCGGCCCCGGTGATCCTCTGGGCGGCGTGGCCGTTCCACCGGGCCGCATGGATGAACCTCAGGCACGGCACCGCGACGATGGACACGCTCATCTCCCTGGGCACATCGGCCGCATTCCTGTGGTCGCTCTACGCGCTGTTCTTCGGCACGGCCGGCTCCCCCGGCATGACCCACCCGTTCGAGTTCGCACTGGCCCCCTCCGACGGGGCGGCGAACATCTACCTCGAGGTCGGTGCCGGGGTGACGATGTTCATCCTCGCCGGGCGCTACTTCGAGAAGCGGTCGAAGAAGCAGGCCGGCGCAGCCCTGCGCGCGCTGCTCGAGCTCGGCGCGAAGGACGTCGCGGTGCTGCGCGGTGGTGTGGAGACGAAGATCCCGGTCGAGGATCTGCAGGTGGGAGACCAGTTCGTCGTGCGGCCGGGAGAGAAGATCGCGACCGACGGTGTCGTGGTCTCGGGCACGTCTGCCGTCGACGCATCGATGCTCACGGGTGAAGCGGTGCCGGTCGAGGTCGCAGAGGGCGACGCCGTCACCGGTGCCACGACCAACGTCGGCGGCCGGCTCGTGGTGCGCGCCACCCGGATCGGCTCCGACACGCAACTCGCGCAGATGGCCCAGCTCGTCGAAGACGCTCAGACCGGGAAGGCGGAGGTCCAGCGTCTCGCCGACCGGATCTCGGGCGTCTTCGTGCCGATCGTGATCGTGATCGCCGTCGTCGCGCTGGGCGGCTGGCTCGGCGCGGGGTTCCCCGTGGCCGCGGCATTCACCGCGGCGGTGGCCGTGCTCGTGATCGCGTGCCCGTGCGCACTGGGCCTGGCGACACCCACCGCGCTGCTGGTCGGCACCGGGCGGGGTGCGCAGATGGGCGTGCTCATCAAGGGTCCGGAGGTGCTGGAGTCCACCCGCACGGTCGACACCGTCGTGCTCGACAAGACGGGCACGGTCACCAGCGGCAAGATGACGCTCGTCGACGTGGTCGTCGAGCCCGGCACCGAACGCGCGGAACTCCTGCGGCTGGCCGGCGCGCTGGAGGATGCCTCGGAGCACCCGATCGCCCAGGCGATCGCCAAGGGCGCGACGCAGGAGGTCGGAGCGCTGCCGACGCCTGAGGACTTCACGAACATCGAAGGCAAGGGAGTGCAGGGGATCGTCGACGGTCACGCCGTGCTCGTCGGCCGGGACTCGCTCCTCGCCGAGTGGTCGCAGACGCTGAGCCGCGAGCTGGCGTCGAGGAAGGCCCGCGCCGAGAGCGAAGGCAAGACCGTCGTCGCGGTGGGCTGGGACGGGCAGGCGCGCGGCATCCTGGTCGTGGCCGACACGGTGAAGCCGAGCAGCGCCGAAGCGATCGCCCAGCTCACGGCGATCGGGCTGACCCCCATCCTCCTCACCGGCGACAACGCCGCGGTCGCCAGGCGCATCGCGGCAGAGGTCGGGATCGACCAGGTCATCGCCGAAGTCCTGCCGAAGGACAAGGTCGACGTCGTCGCGCGACTGCAGCGCGAGGGAAAGGTCGTCGCGATGATCGGTGACGGCGTCAACGACGCCCCCGCACTCGCGCAGGCCGACCTCGGCATCGCGATGGGCACCGGGGCGGACGTCGCGATCGAGGCATCCGACATCACCCTGGTGCGTGGAGACCTGCGCAGCGCGGTCGACGCGATCCGACTGTCGCGAAAGACCCTCGGAACCATCAAGACCAACCTGTTCTGGGCCTTCGCCTACAACGTCGCGGCCATCCCGGTCGCCGCGCTCGGAATGCTCAACCCCATGCTGGCCGGCGCAGCGATGGCACTGTCGAGCGTCTTCGTCGTCGGCAACAGCCTGCGCCTGCGGGGGTTCCGGAGTGTCATCCCGCGGTGACACGGGCGATGTCGCGCACCCCGAAGAGAGACACTGAGATCCACACCCGACACGGGAGACAGCACTCATGATGACCACGCACCACACCGAGGGAACCGCCGGCGACCAGCACGTCAGTCACGATCACCTCGCTCAGGACGCAGACGGAGGTCACGAGGGGCACGGAGGTCACGAGGGACACGCCGGGCACGAGGTGCACGGTGGTCACGCCGGGCACGGCGACCACGTCGGCCAGTTCCGGCGCCTGTTCTGGATCAACCTCATCATCGCGGTGCCGGTGGTGGCGTTCTCGCCGATGTTCGCGATGATCTTCGGCTACGACGTCGCCGACTGGGCGCGGTTCGTCTCTCCCGTGCTCGGCACCGTCATGTACGCGTGGGGCGGATGGCCGTTCCTCTCGGGTGCGATCGGCGAACTCAGGGCGCGCACGCCGGGGATGATGCTGCTGATCGCCCTCGCGATCACCGTCGCGTTCTTCGCCTCGTGGGGCGCGACCCTCGGAATCCTCCACCACGAGCTCCAGTTCTGGTGGGAGCTCGCCCTTCTCATCGTCATCATGCTGCTCGGCCACTGGATCGAGATGAGATCCCTCGCGCAGACGACCTCTGCGCTCGACTCCCTCGCCGCGCTGCTGCCCGACGAGGCCGAACGGGTCGAGGGTGACGCGATCGTCATGGTCGCACCCGCCGATCTCGTCGTCGGCGATGTCGTCGTCGTGCGCCCCGGAGCGAGCGTTCCGGCCGACGGTCGTGTCATCGACGGGGCAGCCGCGATGGATGAGTCGATGGTCACGGGCGAGTCCCGCCCCGTCACCCGCACGAAGGGAGACACGGTGACCGCGGGCACTGTCGCGACCGACTCCGGCCTGCGGGTCGAGATCACCGCCACCGGCGACGACACCGCACTCGCCGGCATCCAGCGCCTGGTGGTCGACGCGCAGAACTCGTCGTCCCGGGCGCAGCGCATCGCCGACCGCGCAGCCGCACTGCTCTTCTGGTTCGCCCTGGTCTCGGCGGCCCTCACCGCGCTGGTGTGGACTCTCGTCGGAGATCCGGATGCCGCCGTCGTGCGCAGCATCACCGTGCTCGTCATCGCCTGCCCGCATGCGCTCGGCCTCGCGATCCCGCTGGTCGTCTCGATCGCCACGGAGCGCGCTGCCCGGGGTGGTGTGCTCGTCAAGGACCGCCTGGCGCTCGAGAGCATGCGCACCGTCGACGCCGTGCTGTTCGACAAGACGGGCACGCTGACAAAGGGCGCACCGACCGTCACCGCCGTCGAATCGATCGGTGGCATCGACGCCGACCGCCTGCTCGCGCTCGCCGCATCCGCAGAGGCCGACAGCGAGCATCCGCTGGCTCGCGCCATCGTGCGCGCGGCAGAAGACAGAGGCCTGACGGTGTCGAAGGCCTCGGGGTTCTCGTCCTCTCCGGCGGTGGGAGTGACCGCCACCGTCGATGACAGCGAGATCCGCGTGGGCGGGCCGAAGCTCCTCGACGAGGTCGGAGGCCGAGAGATCGCCACCGCAGACGCATGGCGAGGCGAGGGTGCCATCATCCTGCACGTGATCGTCGACGGGCAGGTGGCCGGAGGAGTGAAGCTCGCCGACGAGGTGCGCCCGGAGTCTCGTGACGCTGTCGACGCCCTGCACCGCCTCGGTGTCGAAGTGGTCATGATCACCGGTGACGCCCAGGCCGTGGCCGAATCCGTGGCGACCGAGCTCGGCATCGACCGGGTGTTCGCCGGTGTGCGCCCCGAAGACAAGTCCGCGAAGGTCAAGGAGCTGCAGGCCGAGGGCAAGAAGGTCGCGATGGTCGGCGACGGCGTCAACGATGCCCCCGCGCTGGCTCAGGCCGACGTCGGCATCGCGATCGGTGCCGGCACCGACGTGGCCATCGCCTCGGCCGGCGTGATCCTCGCGAGCTCCGACCCCCGGTCGGTGGTCTCCGTGATCGAGCTCTCCCGTGCCGCCTACCGCAAGATGACGCAGAACCTCTGGTGGGCGGCCGGGTACAACCTGCTCTCGGTGCCGCTCGCCGCCGGCATCCTGGCGCCCGTCGGATTCGTCCTCCCCATGTCGGTCGGAGCCGTGCTGATGTCGCTGTCGACGATCGTCGTCGCTCTCAATGCGCAGCTGCTGCGTCGCATCGATCTGTCTCCCGAGGCGAGCGTCCGGGCCGTTCTGGGGCGGTGAGGAACTGATCGCAGAGATGTCGCGGCATCTGTGCGGCAGTGCAGACGTGGTGCGAGAATCGGATGCAATCCGAGATCGGTTCGGCGTCGAACAACTCTCGGACATCGAGCCCGTCGACGGTGCGGACGCTCGCCTGGCCGAGAGGAAGCCCATGAGACTCGCACAGACGCTCAAGCGGATCGAGCTCGAGACACGCCCGATCCATCCCGAGACGCGCCGCGCTCTCGCCATCCGCTGGTCGGAGCTGCCCGAGCATGCGAAGACGCCGAACCAGCTCCTCGGACGCTGCGCCGTGGGATGCGAGGGAACGCACGGCGTCTTCCCCAAGTGCAACCTCACGTGTTCGCCCTGCTACCACTCGGCTGACGCCAACAAGGTGCGCATCGACGGCGACCACACGGTCGACAACGTCGCGCGACAGATGTCCTACCTGCGCCAGGTGCGGGGGCCGCGAGCTCACGCGCAGCTGATCGGCGGCGAAGTCAGCCTGCTGTCGGCCGAAGACCACGCCCAGGCGCTTCTCGCCATGCGAGCGGTCGGGCGCGAGCCGATGTCGATGACCCACGGTGACTTCGAATACGACTACCTTCTCGACGTGGTGCTCGACGAGGATCGCAAGCCGAGGTTCGACAAGGTGTCGTTCGCCGCCCACTTCGACTCGCTCATGCGGGGGCGCAAGGGTGCGGTGCGGCCGCACAGCGAGGCCGAGCTCAATCCGTTCCGCGAGAAGTTCGCGCAGATGTTCATCGATCTCAAGCGCGACCACGGCGTCGACAGCTACCTCGCGCACAACATGACCGTCACGCCGTCGAATGTCGACGAGGTCGAGCAGGTCACCCGCGACGTGCTCGAGATGCCGTTCGACATGATGTCCTTCCAGCCGGCCGCGTTCATCGGCGACGATCGGCGGTGGCGGGAGGACTTCGGCGAGGTCACGATCGACGCCGTGTGGGAGCGGATCGAGGCGGGTGCGGGGCACAAGCTGCCCTGGCAGGCGACGCAGTTCGGCGACCCGCGGTGCAACCGGTCGACGGTCGGCGTGCGTGTCGGCGGCGGTTTCGCGGCGCTGCTCGACCCCGACGACCCGAAGGACATCGCGGCGCGCGACCGATTCCTCGACCACTTCGGCGGCATGATCTTCGGCGGCATCCCGAAGCCGGTGCTCGTGGTGAAGGTCGTCCGTGCGATCGCCGGCCACCCGGGCGACATCCCTCCGCTCTTCGGTCTCGCCCGACGCGTGCTCCGCCGTGCCGGCGGACTGCGTCGCGTGCTGCGCGAGGCACGCCGAGGCAAGGTCTCGTTCAAGACCTTCGTGGTGCACAACTTCATGGATGCCGAGCAGGTCGATCCTGCGTGGAAGCTCATGGAACAGGGCATCGTCGCCGACGACCCGCTGCTCAAGGAGACGCAGGAGCGCCTCGGCTCGTGCATGTACGCGATGGCGCACCCGGAGGACGGGCGCCTGGTTCCGGCGTGCGTGCAGCACTCCGTTCTCGACCCGATCGAGAACATCGAACTGCGACGACTGCTGCCGATCCCGTCGGTCCGCGACGGCGCCGAACCGCAGGTGGTCTCTCGGCCTTCGGGTCTCACGGGCGTGCGGGAGACGGGCGCGTCCCGAGCCACCACCCGCTGATCCGCGACGGCCGTCTGCGCCGAGGAGCCCGGCGTCGGTGGCGGGATCAGCCGGCGATCACGTGAACGGCCGTGGTCGGCAGCGCGAGCCGCACACGGTCGCCGAGCTGACACCGCTGCGTCGGTGGCGCCTCGGCATGCAGCGCGGCGTCGCCGCAGCGCACGACGATGTCGGACCGCGCACCGGTCACCCGGACCGACTCCACGACGCCCGAGATCGCGCCCGACGGGGCCGCCCGATCGCCGTCGTCCGCGAGCACGGCCACGTCCTCCTGACGGATCACGAGTGTTCCGGCACCTGCCGGCGTCTCAGGCGGCACCGGCACCGAGCCGAGCGCGCTGTGGTGACGCCCGTCGCGAACCTCGCCGGCGATCGCGTTCCGACCTCCCATGAGCTGCGCCGCTCGCAGATTCTGCGGCTGGCGGTACGCCTCGCGCACGGTGCCCTCGTGCAGCAGCACGCCGTGCTCGACCAGGGCGATGCGATCCGACGCCCGTGCCGCCTCGTCTCGATCGTGTGTGACCAGCACGATGGTGGGCGAGACCGCACGGCGCACGGCCTCGAGAAGGTCGTGCATGTCGCTGCGCAGCGCGGGATCGAGAGCGCTGAACGGCTCATCGAGCAGCAGCACCGCCGGCTCAGCGGCGAGAGCCCGGGCGATCGCGACCCGCTGCTCCTGACCACCCGACAGCTCGCCGACCCGGCGCTCGCCGAACCCCTGCAGCTGCACCATCTCGAGGTAGTCGTCTGCGCGGGATCGCGCAGCCCTGCGGCTCATGCCCGACACGCGGTCGGAGAACGCGACGTTGTCGAGGATCGAGAGGTGCGGGAAAAGCAGCGAGCGTTGGAAGACCATCCCGACTCCGCGACGCTCCGCCGCGACCCCGGCGACATCCGTGCCGCCGATGCGCACCGTTCCGGCATCCGGGTCTTCCAGCCCGGCGATGACCCGCAGCAGGGTGCTCTTGCCCGACCCGCTGGGGCCGAGCACGGCCGTGCAGGTGCCGGCGGCCACCGTGAGAGAGAAGGCCCGCAGTGCAGGCGTCGGCGAGCCGGGGAATCTCTTGTCGAGTCCGTCGAGGACGAGGTCGGCGCTCACGCGGAAGCTCCTGGGGTCGTGGGGTGGGGAGACGAGGCGGCGGAGGTGGTGTTCGGGAGAGCGGATGGCCTGCGGCGCCTTCCGCCAGCGGCTCGGCCGGATCCACGCAGGGTCAGGACGGCGACGAGGAGGAGCACCGGGGGGATGACCGCTCCGAGGGACATGACGGCGACGGCGGCGTCGTTGCCGAGACCGGCGGCGGCTCCTGCCACGATCAGCGGAAGGGTGACGAGCTCGCCGCCGCCGACGATGACCGTCACGATGTAGTCGCTCCACGCGACGAGGAAGGCGAGGAACGCGGCCCGCGCGAGCGCGGGGGCGATCATCGGCAGGTGCACGCGGCGCAGCACTCGAGAGGGCGTGGCGCCGAGCAGTCGCGCCTCCTCTTCGTATGACAGGTCGTAGGCGCCGTACGCGGCGCGCATCACGAACGTCGTGTACGGCAGAGCGAGCACGACGAGCACCAGGACCACGCCGACGATCGGAGGCACATATGCGCGCAGCAGCAGCACATTGACGCCGAGGACCGCGGCGAACGGCGGCAGGGCGATGGGTGCGAGCAGCAGCGCCGAGACCGTGCGAGGGAAGGGTACGGTGCCGAAGGTCAGCGCCCGCGCGGCGAGGGCGCCGAGAGGTGTGGCAACCGCGGCGACGACCGATCCGAGCAGCACGGACCGGGCGAATCCCGGCACCAGGCCGAAGCCCAGAGCCTCCTCGAGGCCCTGCACTCCCCATGCCGTGGGCAGGGGAGACGGAAACGACCAGGCGTCGGCGGACGCCCAGAGCACGAGGGGGAGGAACGGCAGAGCGAACCAGGCCACCAGCAGCATCGTCAGCGCCACGCGGATGACACGGCCGGCGCCTCGTGGCGTGGTGAGGGTGCTCTGCATGGTTCGGTTGCGCTGCATGGTGGGGGTGCTCTGCATCGGCAGGGTCGGCGACGGCATCCGATCACCGCCAGACGGCCGTGCGCCGGAGCGCCGCGAAGGTGAGGGCCACGACGGCGAGCGAGATCGTGCAGGTCACGAGCGCGACGGCCGCTGCCTCGGGACGAGATGCCAGAGAGACGCCCTGGAACAGCCGCACGGCGAGCACGGGCAGTGGCTCGGGGTAGGTGCGACCGAGCAGCCACGCCACCTCGTACGACCCGAGAGCGTAGACGAAGCTGATCGCGGCGCAGATGACGATCGTCGGCGCGGTCAGGGGCAGCAGCACATGACGGAAGCGCCGCCACCGGCCGGCGCCGAGCAGCGCGGCCGCCTCGTCGTAGGTGGCGATCCGGGTGGCGAGGGTGCCCGTGACGACGAGCGCGACGAAGGCGGACTCCTTCCAGGCGAACTCGGCGATCACGGCACCCCACAACGGACCCCCCACCCAGGGCGCCCACGACTCGGGCGGGATCCCGAGCAGTCGGGGCAGGACGCCAGCGTCGGAGAGCAGCAGCCCGATCGTCGCGGCGCCGATGAGGTGCGGCACGGTCACGGTCGTCGCGCCCAGGGCGGCGAGCAGGCGACTGCCCGCGCGACCGGACGCGATGACGACCGCAGCGCCCGTGCCGATGACGACGGCGATCACGGTCGACGCGGCGGCGACGGCGATCGACACCCCCGTCGCGGCGGCGAGGTCGCGCGGGTGCGCGAGGAAGGCGTCGATCCCGGGGGTCACGGGACCCGCGATGGGCATGAGTCCGAAGGCCTGGAGCAGCGTGGCGCCGATGCCGCCGCCCACCACGAGCAGCGTCACGAGGGCGGCGGGCAGCACCAGCAGCGTGCCGCGGAGGAGCTGACGGGCGCTCCCACGACGGCGCGCCACCGGCGCGAAGCTCATCGGTCGAGCACGCCCGTCCGCCAGCCCTCATCGAGCGCGGGGACCCACTCGGCAGCGAGCTCACCGTGCGCGTTCTCGGAGAGCACCTCGTACCCTGGCACGACCGGCGACGTCGGGAGGGCGTCGAACAGGGCGCGGTCGTCGTCCGGCAGGCTCTCGATATCGAGCACCGTGAACTGGCCCCACACGTCGGGCTGGGCCTTCGCAGCCTGCTGCTCCGCCGAGAGTGCGACGTTCGCAACGACCATCGCCCCCGCGATCGAGTCGGAGTTGGCGGGCAGGCCGAGGAAGCTCGCGTTGCCCACGGTGCCGTCCTCGAGCGGCAGCACGGTGGTCTCCGGCGGGTACGTCCCGTCGGCGACGAGATCGGTGAGTGTCGCGGGCCCGTAGGTCATCGTCATGTCGATCTGACGGTCGGCGAAGAGCTGACCGAGCTCGGCTTCGTTCGCGGGATACGTGTCACCGCCGCGCCACAGGCTCGGGGCCAGTTCGCTCAGTCGGTCGTAGAGAGCAGGGCTCAGCTCGTCGAAGGCCTTGTCCGAGTACGCCGCGGGCACCTCGTCGGCGCCGCCCGAGACGCTCGCCAGCACCTCGCGAACGAACACCGAACCGGTGAAGTCCGGCGGGGCGGGGTAGGTGAAGCGTCCGGGGTGGGCTTCGGCCCAGTCGAGCACCCCGGCGAGGGTCGTCGGCGGGTCGGGGATCGCCTCGGCGTTGTAGGCGAGCGTGAACTGCGCCTTGTGCCACGGGGCTTCGCAGCCGTCGACGGGCGTGCCGAAGTCCGACTGCAGCAGCGGGTCGTCGGGATCGGTGGCAGCCATCGACGGCAGCAGGTCGGTCCAGTCGCACAGCCAGGCATCGGCCTCCTTGCCGGTGCGGAAGTTGTCGCCGTTGACCCAGATGAGGTCGACCGTGCCGTCGGAGCGGCCGGCCTGGATCTCGGTGAAGACGCGGTTCAGCGCATCTCCCGTATCGGTCACGGGCACGCGCTCGAGCGTCACTCCGTACTCCGCGACGGCCGGGGTGAGGATGTCGTCGACGTAGGCGTTGCCCTGGTCGTCGCCGCCGTACATCCACAGCTGCACGGTCTGACCCTCGGCATCCGCGAGCACGGCATCCCAGTCGTCGTATGCCGTCGACGCGCTGCTCTCGGGTGCCGCGCAGGCCGTGAGGGCGAGCAGCGGCACGGCGAGAGCGAGGGCTGCGGTTCTCCGAGGTCGTCGTGCGATGCTGCTCATCAGGGGTTCCTCGCTTCGGAATCGGTGTATCGGCATATCGCGCCGGGCTAGGGTATAGGAGTCGGGGAGGATGCTGTGGACGCTGGTGATTCGCGTGTCAGAGACGCCCCCTCGAAGCGGTCGGCGATCGTCCGCCTCGTGCTTCTCCTCCTGTTCGTCGCCCTCGTCGGAACGGTTGGGTATTTCCTCGCTCCGAGCGACATCGACGCGGTGCGTGACTGGGCGGCGAGCCTCGGACCGGGCGGCGCGCTGCTCTTCGTGGCGGGGTACGCCGCCCTCACGCTGACACCGGTGCCCAAGAACCTGCTCACGATCGCGGCGGGTCTCGTGTGGGGATTCTGGCTCGCCCTGGTGCTCGTCTACGTCGGTGCCCTGCTGGGCGCCGCCGCGTCGTTCGTGATCGGTCGAGCGCTCGGCAGAGAGGCGGTCGAGCGGCTCACCGGGGCTCGGGTCGCGCGCCTCGACGCCGCCCTCGCGCACCGCGGATTCCTCGCCGTCCTCGGCGCTCGGCTGGTGCCGATCATCCCGTTCACGCTCATCAACTACGGCGCCGGGCTGACGGCGGTGCGACGACGCGACTACGCGCTGGGCACGGCCATCGGCATCCTCCCCGGGTCCGCCGCCTATGTGGCGCTCGGCGCGTTCGGGCTCGAGCTCGGACCGCCCTTCTGGATTGCGGTGGCCGTGCTGGGCGTGCTCATCCTCGGCGGCGTCGTGACGGCGGCGATCCTGCGTCGCCGCGGCGTAGACGGCTCGTCGTCGGCGCAGAGGACTGCGAGTGGCCACGATGCTTGACCGTTCTCTGCGGGCCGTGCTCGCCCGACCACTCGAGGTGACGGCCGCCGCCCTCGACCGCCCGGGGATCACTCCCGACCGCCTGACGGTGCTCGGTCTCGCGCTCGGCGTCGCATCCGCCGTCACAGCCGGATTCCAGCTGTGGTGGGTCGCCCTCGTGCTCTGGCTCGTCTCGCGGATCGCGGACGGTCTCGACGGCACCCTCGCCCGACGCCGCCGACGGCTGGCCGAGTCGCAGGGGCGGGACTCCGCGCCCTCCCACGCGGGCGGATTCCTCGACATCACCGCCGACTTCGTCGTCTACGGTGCCACGGTCGTCGGAGTCGCCTTCGGCGCCACGGCGCAGTTCGGCGCTCCGTGGTGGCCGTTCCTGCTGGTGCTCCTCGTCTACTACGTGAACGGCACGGCCTTCCTCGCCTTCTCCTCGATCGCCGAGCGCGCCGGGCGAACGATAGACGACGGGCGGTCGCTCTCCTTCCTCGGGCGGATAGCCGAGGGCACCGAGACCATCGCCGTGCATGCGCTGTGGCTCATCCTGCCGTTCTGGGCGTGGCAGATCGCGTTGGTGTGGGCGCTCTTCGTGGCCGTCAGCGCTGTGCAGCGCATCGTCGTCGGCTACCGCAGCCTGCGCTGAGTCGGGCCGGGCTCAGCCGCGGCGACGATGGATGCGGCCCAGGACGCGGATGCCGAATGCGAGGATCCCGCCGCGGAGGCCGCGCTGCGCCTCCTTCACGACGGCATTCCACCCGGCGTCGGAGTAGCTCGGGTAGGCGTGCATCGTCGTGGCCAGCGTGCGCACGTTCATGCCGGTCTTCACCGCCACGGTGTACTCCGCGAGCGACTCTCCGGCCCGCGGTCCGACGATGACGGCGCCGGTGACGCGGCCTCGCCGGTCGACGACGATGCCCGTGAAGCCGTCGGTGTGCCCGTCGGCGATCGCCCGATCGAGATGAGCGTGGGAATGCACGACCACTCGCATCCCGCGTCCAGGTGCATCGTCCGGCGTGATGCCGACGGCCGCGACCTCGGGCGAGGTGAACGTGATGCGTGGCACGACATCGGCGTCGATCTTGCGGGAGAGCCCGAGCACGGCGTTCGTCGCGGCGACGCTGCCGTACATGCCGGCGGTGTGCGTGAACCGCGGCAGCGGGGTCACATCACCGGCGGCACGGATGCGCGGGTTCGACGTGCGCAGCGAGTCGTCGACGTCGACCGCTCCGCGGCGATCGAGGCGCACACCGGCTGCCGACAGTTCGAGGTCTCCGGCCTCGACGCGACGACCCAGTGCCGCCAGCGCTCGATCGAAAGCGACCTGCGTGCCGTCGCTCAGCGTCGCGGTTCCTGACGGGGAGGGATCGTCGTCGGACCCGGCGGAATCGAAAGAGCGCACGGTCGTGCCGAGGCGCACGTCGACGCCGTCCGCCCGCAGCGCTGCGAGGACCACGGCGCTTGCCGCGGCATCCTCCTTCGGAAGCAGCCGATCACCGCGGTGCACCAGCGTGACCGCGCTGCCCAGACGCGCCATCGCCTGTGCGATCTCGCAGCCGATCGCGCCGCCGCCCTGCACCAGCAGCCGAGCGGGCAGTTCCTCCAGATCCCAGAACGTCTCGTTCGTCAGCACGTCGATCGACGCCTCGCCCTCGACGGACGTGCGCACCGGCGTGCTTCCCGCGGCGATCAACGCGTCACGGAACGCGATGCGTTCACCGCCGACCACGACGGATCGAGGGCCGTCGAACCGCGCGCGTCCGACGAGCGTGTGGACGCCGTCTCGGTTGAGCGTCTCGGGGGAGTCGACGGGCTCGATGTCATGGATCGCGGAGTGCACGTGCTGCATGACGGCGGGGAAGTCGACCCGGATCTCGCCCGCGGTCACGCCCAGCCCCGCACTGCTGCGCGCGGCGTGCGCGGCGGCGGCCGACGCGATGAGAGCCTTCGACGGCACGCAGCCGGTGTGCAGGCATTCGCCGCCGAACCGGTGCGCCTCGACCAGCAGCACGCGCGCGCCGAGCGCGGCTGCGGTGCGCGACCCGACGAGTCCGGCGCTGCCGGCTCCGATGACGACCAGGTCCCACATGCGTCCGCCTGCTTCACGTGCGGTCAGTGCGCGCGCCGGTCTGCGAGAAGGGGTGCTCATGCCTGAAGCCTAGAGTGGACCCGGAAGCGGGAGGGCTGATGGCGGCATTGATGCGGCGCTACGGCGTGGGTGCGCGGTGGTACGACGCGCTCTCGGGTGAGCGCCCGGTGTATCGGGCCGGACGCCTGGCGGGGATCTCTCTGCTCGACCTGAGCACCGGCGACGCCGTCGTCGACCTCGGATGCGGCACCGGTCTGAACTTCGCGCTGCTGCTCGACGCGACGGGGCCGTCGGGGGTCGTGATCGGCATCGATCGCAGCGCCGAGATGCTGGCCGTGGCCCAGAGGCGGATCGACCGGGAGGGCTGGGGCGACAGGGTGCGCCTGATCCGTGCGGATGCGGCAGAGCTGAGCCCCGAAGCGGTGGTCCAGGCCGTGACCGAGCTGCGCGGCGGTGGCGACGGCCGTGCGGATGCCCTGCTCGCCACCTACACGCTCAGTGTGATCACCGAGCGAGAAGAGGCCTGGCGTCGAGCGCGGGCGTGCCTGCGCCCCGGCGCACGGGCGTGCATCGTCGACATGCAGCCGTCGCACGGGTTCTGGCGTGTGCTCTCACCGCTGGCGCGTCTGGCCTGCGCGACGGGCGGGGCAGACATCTCGGCACGGCCGTGGCGGATGCTCGAGCGCGATGCCGTCGACCCCGCGTCGGTGCACCGGGTCGAGCGCAAGGGCGGGCACATCGTCGCGGTCGTTGCGACGGTCGACGGCGGTTCGCCGCTCTGACCTGACCGAGGGGTGACCGGAGCGGGGGGGGGGGGGGGGGGGGGGGGGG